>JAGMBM010000073.1 GCA_023129675.1 Hadesarchaea archaeon
GTATCTTCAATTCCCCCAGAACTTTAGGATCGCGGGGATCTCTCAGGTCTATCACGAACAGGGGATCAACTTTTTTGAACGTCACGAGGTATGCCCTGTCACCCATAAATCTTGCGGAGTAAATTCTTTCCCCAGGGGCGATTCCCTCCAATCTCCCGGCAATGTTGAGGTCTTCGTCGAGAACGTAAACATGATTTTGGGCTCCACCGCCCCAAACTTCCCCCGTTGTAGTCGCTATCCTGAAATATCCTTGGTATTCGTCCATGGAAAATTGATTTAAAACGTGTCCCGGAACCTCTCCCTGAGTTTTGTACTCGATTTTCCCATCAGTTATGGATATTTTGTGAATAGTTGTTTTTTCCGTCTCCAAGTCGCTTACTTTGCTTGACAAATCTCTCAGCGGATATACCCAGTAATTTGTGTAGGTTATGTAAATGTTGTTTGAGGAAACGAAAATGTTCTGGGTTGTGCCGATGAGGAACGTTTCACTTGTTATCTCCTCCTCATCGTCTTGCGCATTTATCGCCATTATGGTCGTAAACTCGTACGAATAATCGGCAATATTTTCAAAATAGTAAATTTCAGTCGCTGGAACTGTTTTGGTGTTGCCATTGGAAGAAATGCAGGGCAAATTTATCTTCTCCTCCCAATTGTAAATTGTGGGTGAATTTATTATCACATAAACATAACTTCCTATCATTCTCGAATTGAAATATCTGCCATCGAAAGAAACATCTCTTGTTAGGAGAGGGTTCTCTCTATCTGAGACATCGTAAACTTTGACGTGTGCCAATCCAAACACAACAAGTTTGTTTCCATTTATGAACAGATCGGTCGGACGCTCGCCTGCCTCTATTTCAGAAAGGACTCTGGCATTTTCGACGGGATATGCGTTGATGATAACCACTTTGTTCCCGGAAACAACATAAATATATCTTCCGTCGCTCTTCACGATGTCCGCTTCATCAACCCCTTCTACTTGAATATTTGTCGTGGAATAGTCTATCTGTGCTTCGCCGCTTCCAGAGAAACGCGGCATAAAAGCGCTTCCATCAAGAAGAGACCATTCATAATAATATTTGCCGTAATCGCCAGCGTTGGTCTTCACAAAATTTTCCAGTTCCTCATACGATGAAAATTTCTTTAGTTGGTTTTGCCCAGAAATTTGATTCAGACCCGCCGCGCTGATGAGAATTGGGGTAGCCAAAGCTGCGACAGTGGCCACGATCAAGATGACCGTCACGAACGATAAATTAGCTCTTTGTTCCTCTACCAAATACCTCCTCGACACGGGCAGAAGCCAACGCTTCATTTTGTTTCACCAATTAAAGATGGCCAAACCTTAGATTTAAATTAAGTTTCATTTAAGAAACATAATTTATTAAGTTTCAAAAACGATACTTATAGTGGTGAGGGAGTGCGCCACAGGCTTCTTGGAATGGCAATCGCCTTAGGCGTTGCTATCAGTGCGATTGTCGCGTCCTATGTTATCTTAGATAGCCTTTATGGCACGACACAGAGGGAGGTGTATGTGCAATCGGGAGGTAAACAACTAGAACACGTAGTCCCCCAAACGTTGGAGGAAGTTGAGCAGGCAAGGCCACCTGTTTTGATTTATGAGGATAATGAAAACGCGGCGGGTGGTTATCTTGCAGATGCCCTTAGTTGGTCAGACGCATCTTGGTATCGAAATGTGAAAACTTCAAGTTGGGAAAACGTTAAAGATTTTAGTTTGACGGTTTTAAATTCTCCAAACGCCCAGATGAACCCGTTATTCGTGGCAGATTACGATGTCTTGGAAGGGTCAGATTATCTCCTTTCGGTGCAGTCCGTGCCAACCTCAGACGAGCCATCGGGTGCAACACCGTATGCGGGAGGGGGGTTGGAAGAAACCAGATGGCCAGAAAATGAGGCCGGCGCGTCATTTTTCGTATATGAAACAAAATCGATCAACGTTCTTCCAATCGCAGCTAGTATCGGCATTGCTATGGGTGTCATCGTGTTCGCAGTATGGGCAGGGTACCGGCAAGTTTGGGGCGAGGCGACATCGACGTTGTTAGAGGAGGGGCTCCACGGTATGACGGTCAAAGATGTGGAAATAGTCGGCCATATTATGGAGATGAAGGAATTCACCATCCCGCAACTCATGAAGCTGACAAACACTTCTAAAATCACAGTATGGCGAACGGTCCAGAAACTGGTTGAACGGGGACTTGTGCAGACGACCAAACAGACGAGACTTGCGGCTAATGGACTCGGCGGTAGGGGCAAGCCAAGCCGCGTCTATAAGTACGTTGGTGGAACGAAGACCTAGGTTATATCGTTCACTTGCTTGAAGTCCGCATATTTATTGATCTGGACGTAGTTGTAAATAGAGCCTCCTGCTCGAATCTGGACGACTTCGATATTTCCCTGCCCACGCAATACCAACAGGTCGTTCTCAAAGATCAGAAAATCGACATCGTACGGAGTGTTCAGGCCCGGGAGTATCATCTGAACTCCAGCTTCTTTCGTTGTGCTTCCTAGGATGACCCCGATCTCCACCGTGCTTTTATCGACTGCGATATTTGGGTTCGTGCGGAGAAGATACGCCACAATTTTTACGTTTCCGGAGCTATTCCACTGGGCATTGGTCAGATAGAGCGTGGTGATAATTGGGATGAGGTTATCTTCTGTATTATCATCCTCTCCGGCAAGGAAGTAAACGTCGTCAACCTGTAGCTTTGTTTCCCTTTTCCACTCGGGTTCCTGCGCTTTAGTGGGCGGTGGAATTAACGCAAGTGTCGCCGCGACAACCGATGTTATCACAGCTAAAGCCGCCACAATCCCCCACTTATATTTTTTCATTTTCATACCAAGCAAACATTTGCGAGGATAATGTATTTATAAAAAGTTTCGAAATTGAAACAAAAAAATGATTGTTAGCTAGTCCCCTTCGACAGTTTGATGAAAAATTTTTGGAGATTGACTTTCCATTTCTTAATCACGATCCCTTCCATCATGAGCAGTTCCGCCTTTCTCGTTTTACCCAACTTATAACCTCCGACTTTACCATCTGACCTAATGACGCGGTGACACGGGATTTTCACTGGGCTTGGGTTTTTCGCTAGAGCATTGGCGACAGCTCTCCACGCACGAGGCCTGCCCAGAGCTCGGGCAAGTTCCTTGTAAGTCGTCACCTTGCCCTTGGGAACCTTTGATACCAACTCCAAGACGCTCGCCTGAAATTTTGCCATTGAACTCGTGAGGATTATTCACTTTCAACTCTTATATCTGGAAGACCTAACTTCTGCTGATGATCGAGGTAGATGGTTCAATTGGAGAGGGCGGCGGTGCCATCCTCCGAACCGCCCTAGCGCTGAGCGCGGTCAGCTGGAAACCCGTTCACATTTACAACATCCGCGCGAAACGGACGAAGCCCGGGCTCCAGCCCCAACACCTGCGGGGGGTTGAGGCACTCACCAAACTCACGAATGCCCGAGTTGAAGGGCTGGGGCTTCACTCGAAAGAGCTAAAGTTCGAGCCCAGTGTCACAGAGGGTGGTAGATATCGCGTCGACATAGGAACCGCGGGTAGCACCACGCTAATCCTACAGATCCTGATGCCGGCTGCGGCTTTCGCGCGCAAGCCCGTGGAGGTTGAAATCACAGGTGGAACTGACAACCCGTTCGCGCCCCCCATCGACTTTCTAAAAAATGTTACCCTGCCCACGCTACGCAGGATGGGATATCGGGGTGAGGTCGAGTGCGTCCAGCGGGGCCACTACCCACGGGGAGGAGGGATCGTGCACGCCCGCATTGAACCCCTCGAAAGACTGCGAGCGCTCGGGTTAACGGAACCCGGTAGGGTGGTCCACATCGCGGGGGTAGCGCACTGCGTTCGCCTACCAGCTAAAATCGCGACCCGGATGGCGCACGCGGCGAGCATGGCGTTAATCAAAGCTGGCCATGCCAAGGTCGACATCAGAGCCGAATCCTACCCCCCAACCAAAGACCCCCACCTCGGCCCGGGGACCGGGATAACCCTCTGGGCCGAGACCGAGAGCGGCGCGATTTTAGGGGCGAGCTCGCTGGGCAAGCGGGGAAAGCTGGCTGAACAAGTTGGGCGAGAGGCTGCCGAGAGCTTGATAAAGCAACTTCAAACGGGCCGAGCGGTCGACCGCCACCTGACCGATCAGCTCGTGCCATACCTCGCGCTCGCGGAGGGAGAATCTGAGATAACAAGCGCTGAACTTACCTCGCACGCGCTGACGAACATCGCGTTGGTCGAGCAAATCTTGGGCTTGAGGTTTGAGGTCGAAGGAGAGTTAAAACAGCCGGGACGAATTCGCGTCGAAGGGCTCGGTCACACCAAGTCTTGATTTTCACAAGAAAAGGGTCGCCGCAATGATCGAAAATGCCACAAACACCAAAAGCGAGAGATGAGTCGATCGCCATTTGAGTTTAAATGCGTCCCCAATGTCCCTGCGCATCAACCCAAAATCCCTCCTCAACGCCTGCAGTCCCCCGAACCCAAGGAAGAACACGGAGATGTAAAGGAGAGCTATCGCCACCAGAAAAGCCACGGCGAGCGGGGGGCTTGTGTAAAACACCGCCATCACCGAAGGGGAGACGTATACCTCGATGGGCCCCGCCCAAAATATCAGAAATGCCCCGAACCCAACGAGGATTATGAAGTCCGCCAAGAACCCTTCGACCTTACCCCTATACCTTCGAAGCTCCTTTCGCTCCCTTCTCGAAAGCCTCCACGACCACGTTTTTTCGTTTTTCCCCGTCATGAATGCCATGTGCCCCGCACCCTTCCAAAAGTTCCAAGCGGCGCGTAGGGTAGCCCCCGCGATGATAAAGACTCCGGTTAACTCGAGCACCCCGTGCACAAAAATACCAGCTAAAAAAGCTAACGCTGCGTTTGCATCTGCCCCCCATACATGATACCAGTAGGAGGTAGCGATACCGACCGAATAACCGTTGAACGCAGACGAGTGGAAGCTGAGGTAGGATGGAGTCATAACAACGTATAGACCAGCGAGTCTCAAGTTGTGTGACCAGTAGTACTTCGTCCGCTCCCACTCGTCCATCGCCACGACCTCGCTGACCGAATTCTCATATTCCTGTGCCTCGGGCTCCTGCAGAAACTCGGATGAATCATACGCCAAGATATGATAGCCCACGCTGAACATCATCGCGAGGAAACCAACTAAGATGACAAAGCTAATCGCGGACGAGTTCCGCCGGAAAGCACCAAGTGTTTTTCTCGCTATGCCCACAGGCTCACCTGAACGGAGAAAGCCCGTAACTAAGTTATCTGTAAATCTCCTCCGGCTTGAACTTCCGCTTCAGCACTCGCACGAGCTTTCCCCGCTTAAGCTTGCGGTAAAAGCAGGAGTGATAGCCCTTGTGGCACGCCGCACCCACCTGCTCGACATCGAAGACTAAGGCATCGCCGTCGCAATCGACCCACACATTACGAACTCGCTGATAGTGCTTTGATCGCTCACCTTTCAACCATAGTTTGCCCCGTGATCGGCTCCAGTAGTGCATCATGCCCGTCGTCAGGGTCTTCAACACTGCTTGCTTGGTCTGGTTGGCTACCATGAGCACTTGTTTTGTTCGAAAATCTCGCGTCACAGCTGTGACAAAGCCGTCCCTAAACCTGAGGACTTTTACAATCGCTCGAGCCTTAGCCAGAGTTAATTTCAAACCTATCACCGTCGCCTTTGCCTGAGCTCTTCCATGACCTCATCTAACCGCACGTCCTTCGCTGCCAGAATCACCATCACGTGAAATACCACGTCGGCTGCCTCGTGTATTATCTTTGTTTTCTCATCACTCTTTGCTGCAACGCTGAGTTCACCAGCCTCCTCCCCGAACTTCCTGATCACCTCGGACTCGCCCTTCGCCAGCA
>JAGMBM010000074.1 GCA_023129675.1 Hadesarchaea archaeon
ATGTTGAGGAGTTATCGGCGGTGAAGAATCTCGTCACAGAATTTAAAAAGCGCTATTCGAGTATTCCCCAAAGACCGCTACTTAGCTTTGCCTATCTCTTGTACGGCCTCTGGATTCCTTAGGGTTGAAATATCCCCAACCAGCTTTCCAGTCACCACAGCTTTGATTACCCTGCGCATTATCTTACCACTCCGAGTCTTGGGGACATCACCGACGAACAATACCTCATCGGGTCTCGCTATCTTTCCTATTTCTTTACCCACGTGTTCTCGAAGCTCAGCCCTCAATTCCTCGCTAGACTCAACGCCCGCCTTTAGAACAACAAAAGCTGTTATGGATTCTCCTTTCACTTCGTGAGGTTTCCCGATTACCGCAGCTTCCGCGACTTTTTCATGGCTGACCAAAGCAGATTCTACTTCTGAGTTACCTATCCGGTGCCCCGCGACATTAAGCACGTCATCTGCCCTTCCTTGGACCCAGAAGTAGCCATCCTCGTCCTTCCTCGCCATATCACCAGTCAGGTAATAGTTGGGGAATTTGCTCCAGTATACCTCTTGGTATCTTTTCGGATCTTTGTAGAGGCCACGAAACATAGCGGGCCAAGGGGTGAGTTGAACTAAACTGCCACCCTTATCGGTGAGCGGTTTACCCTTCTCGTCGAACACATCCGCCGAGAATCCTGGCAAGGGCTTTGTGGCTGATCCTGGTTTTAGAGGGGTAATAGGCAACGGCGAGATGCAGAAAGCTCCAGATTCTGTCTGCCACCAAGTGTCCATGATTTGGCACTGCTCGTTTCCTATGTGTTTGTAGTACCATATCCAAGCCTCCGGGTTTATCGGCTCCCCAACGGTGCCCAGCAGCCTCAGCGAACTCAGGTCGTGCGTTTTAGGCCCCTCATCACCAAGCCTCATGTGTGCCCTTATCGATGTTGGAGAGGTATAGAAAACTGTCACTCCATACTTCTCGATGATAGACCACCATCGGTCGGGGTCGGGATAAGCAGGGGCTCCCTCATACATCACGGAAGTTACCCCAGCGATAAGCGGAGCATAGACGATATAACTGTGCCCTGTTACCCACCCAATGTCTGCGGCGCACCACCACACGTCATCATCCTTGAGGTCGAATACCCACTTGAGAGTTTGATAGGTCCCGACTGCGTAACCACCATGAACATGAATGACTCCCTTTGGTTTCCCGGTGGTCCCCGAGGTGTAGAGGATGTAGATGATGTCTTCCGAGTCCGTTGGCTCGGGATCGGCGTTTGTTGGCTGATCTTTTGTAACCTTATCCCACCAGAGATCTCGACCCTCCTTCATCGGAACCTTTTCTCCCGCACGCTTGACGACGATGACTTTCTCGACGGTTGGGGCCTCCTCTAGGGCCTCATCCGCATTTTTCTTTATCGGGACGACCTTCCCACGCCTGTATGATCCATCACAGGTGATGAGCAACTTGGCCTCCGCATCGTTTACCCTCTCCCTCAAGGCCTTGGCACTAAACCCCGAGAACACGACGCTGTGAATCGCCCCCATCTTCGCGCATGCGAGCATCGCGATGGGAAGCTCGGGGATCATCGGGAGATAAATCCCGACCCTGTCTCCTTTCTTGATTCCAAAACTTTTCAAAGCGTTCACGAGTTTGTTGACCTCTTCATAAAGTTCCGTGTAGGTCAGCTTTCTGGCATCGCCCGGTTCCCCCTCCCAGATGTAGGCTACCTTGTCCTTAGTTGGAGTTTTCATGTGCCGATCGACGGCGTTGTAAGCGATGTTGATCTTACCCCCCACAAACCACTTGGCGTAAGGGGGCGTCCATTCGAGAACCTTTTCCCAGGGTTTGAGCCACTCGAGCTCCTTCGCGGCCTCACCCCAGAACCAGTCGAGGTCCTTTGCCCTTTCGAGCAACTCATCGTAATCTTTTATTCCGTGTTTGTCCATCCATCGCTTGACGTTACTATTTTCAACTAGTTCTTTCGAGGGTTCGAAGACCCTACGCTCCTTCAGTAAAACGTCTAATCCCTTTTCAGCCATAGGTTGCCCTACGTTTTCGTTATTTGACATGTAATAAATAATTTAGGAATAATGAAAAATCACTTTCGCCAATCCTCATCCTACCCATCCAGCTACAGGAACAGCCCCCCGGTCCCTAAGGGAGAAGAGCTTTCGCGATCGATCGCACAGCTTTAGCGGGTTCTGGGCCCATCGGCGACCCTATCACCGTGCGGGTTACTCCAAGACGCTTCAATTCCTCGACGCGCGTGATGAGCTCCTCAACCGGACCACAGACCGAGAATGCATCGATCATGCATTCGGTCACCGCCGCGCGGGCCTTTTTCAACTCTCCGGCCCTGAGCAGGCGGCGAATCGATTCGATCTCCTCGACCCCGATGCCGTGGCGCTCGAGTGATGCGTGGGGGGCTGATGAGGTAACGAACGCGACCACCCCGCGAGCCGCGTCCCTCGTTTTTCTCGCGTCTCTCCCGACCGACACGGGAAGGTATGCGACGAAATCGAACGCCTTGGGTTTTCTCCCGCTCGCTCGCAGACCTTGCTTGATGTACTCGATACACTCCCGGATGTCCTCGGGGTGTGAGGCATTGATGAGGGCCCCATCGGCGACCGAGCCTGCAAGCTCGAGCATGCGCTGTTGTCGTCCGCCTATGTAGATGGGAATTTTATTTACCGGTTTGAACCTAAGCCCGGCGCCCCGACACGAGAAGAGCTCCCCCGTGAAACTCACGCGGTCCCCTGCGAGGAGTTCGCGGATGATGTAGGTTGCCTCCCGTACTGCCGTGATGGGCCTCCGTCGTTCTACCCCCACCGTCGCGAGGAAGAAAGGGTCGCCAGCTGAGATCCCCAGCAGCACCCGCCCCGGCGAGATCTCGTTGAGGGTTGCGACGGCAGCAGCGGTTACGGTGGGATGAACCAAGTATGGGTTTGTCACACCCGGGCCCAGCTTCACTCGGCGCGTTTCGAGCACGAGCAGGGTGAGCACGGGGTAAACGTAGCGGTTGTGGTAGTGGTCGCAAACCCAGATCTGCTCGAACCCCAAGTGCTCGACTAATCGGGCCAGCTTGACTAGGACATCCAGCTTCAGATAAGGGACGAATTCTACTCCAAATTTCACCTCGACCCCATCGCATCTTGATGTGGGTATGCTAAAATAGCCGTTGGTGGTCAAGTGCAGCTTATCGTGCTAAAGGGGTTACCATAAATGAAATGAGGCGGCACCTGGGCGAGTGCACAGCTATGAAGCACGGCTGAGAAGCACAGGCATGCAGTGCAGACGAAAGTGTCAAGATCTCGTGCGTCGGCGTTTCTTTTTATTCACGAGTTTTCCGAGCCCACGCTTCCGGAGCATCGCTTTAATCTCTCGCTCGGACGGTTGCGGGGGCAAGGGGGGAGCGGGTGTTCGAGCCAGCTTCGCCCTGAACACGCTGATGATTTTGCCTGCGACGAACGTATACGCGAGCACCACCACGCAGAAGTAGAGTGGTTCGAGCGCGAGCGCCGCGGATGTGACGATTGCGGGTCCGACGATTGCGAGCCCCACCGCTAGGGCAATCACAATCGTTTTGACCTTTCGGCAGCGGTAAAGCACCATAAGCTTGCCTCCCAGACCTAAGAGCAGTGCCTCCAGCCCAAAAGCCAAAGAACCGACGAGGAGAATTAG
>JAGMBM010000075.1 GCA_023129675.1 Hadesarchaea archaeon
GGTGCCCGCCGCCGTATGCTTATGATTTTAAACCGCTTGGGCGCCGAGTTCGAGCTCTGGCGTCGTTACACCGATGACCCATTCCTGCTACTTGTCGGCACCGTACTCTCGCAGAACACCAACTGGCGCAATACCCGCGCGGCTTACAACCGGCTCATCGCCAAGTTTCATACGCCCGAACAGCTCGCGAGGGCGGAGGTACGAGAGATCCAAAAGTTAATCAAGTCCGCCGGCCTGTACCGGATGAAATCCAAGCGCCTGAAGGAGCTAGCGCGCATAGTGCTCGGGCGATATCACGGGGACCTAAGTACTGTGCTTCGAAAGCCGCCCGAGGAGGCGCGCCGAGAGTTGCTCTCCCTACCCGGCATTGGCTACAAGACTGCTGATGTGGTACTGGTCTTCGGGGCTGGGCGTGACGTGCTGCCGATTGACACCCACATTTTCAGGATCTCAAAGCGTCTTGGTTTTGCCCGACCCAAGGCCAACTACGAAGAAGTCAGATCTGAGCTCGAGGAACTCACGCCTAGAGGCCGCCGCGGCGAGGCGCACGTGCTATTGATTCAACACGGTCGGCGTTACTGTCTCGCCCGCAACCCGCTGTGCGACGAGTGCCCGATCAACGACCTATGCCCAATCGGAATTCGTCGTGCAAAGCGCGCACAGCTTTGATCGCGTCCCGCTCGCTGATTGCGAAAGAGATGTTGAGTTCCGAGGACCCCTGGGCGATCATGAGGATGTTTATTCGATTGCGCCCCATCATATTGAAAACTCGTGCGGCGACTCCGGGCGTCCCCTTCATCCCAGCCCCGACCGTTGCGATGACGCTCGCATTTCGGTCGCAGGTGATGCTCCAGTCGATTCGACGTTTGGCGAACTCCGTGCGCAGGGCTCGGAGGGCGGCATCTAGTTGCTTTCGGTCGACGGCGAAGCTGATATTTGCCTGCGAGGAGCTCTGGGAGATCATGAGCACCTTGATCCCCGCCCGCCCGAGGATGTCGAACACAGTAGCAGCCACCCCTGGGGCACCTATCATCCCCGCGCCCCCCACGGTGACCAGCGAGACGTTCTTGCTCGTGGTTATCACCTTGACGATACCTTCGATGCGCTTGGGTTTTCGAACGATCAACGTGCCCTCACGCTCGAGTTTGAAGGCGTTGCGTACGCGCACCGGGATGTCAAATTCCATCGCGGGTTCAATCATCTTGGGGTGGAGCACCTTCGCCCCGAAGTAAGCAAGCTCCGTTGCCTCGAGGTAGGAGATGACCTCGATTACCCTGGCGTTAGGCTCAGCCTTCGGGTCGGCGGTCATGATCCCATCGACATCGGTCATGATCCATATCTCGTCGACACCCAAGCTTGCGCCGAGGATGGACGCCGTGTAATCTGAGCCCCCCCGGCCAAGGGTCGTCACGGTACCATCTTTGGTACCGGCGATGAACCCGGTTACTACAGGAACTTCCCCAGCGGCGAGAATTTTGTTCAAGCGCCGGTGGACTAGTTTGCGGGTTTTTTCGAGCAGCGGTCGAGCCTCGGTGTGCCGGTCGTCCGTGAGGATTCCCGCCTCGAACCCCGTCAGGTGTTTGGATGACACCCCCAGCGACCCGATGGCCCCCGCGAGGATAGGTGCGGAGAGACGCTCGCCGAAGGATAGCACGAGATCCTGTGAGCGTGGTGAGAGTTCACCTAAATAGGAGACGCCCGTGAGCACGCGTTGTAAATTGTCGAGAGCACCCCTGACCGTTCGTGTGGTCTGGTAAAGGACATCCTTATCAGCGATGGCACCCCTGCACGCTTCGAAGTGCTTGTCCGAGATGCGCTTCATGAACTCAGGGATCAATTGCTTGGGGTTCGCGCGAGGCTCGACGAGTTTGCTCGCAATCGTCGCGAGTTCGTCGGTGACGCCTGCCATGGCAGAGGTGACAACCACGAGCTGATCGCGTTTTTTGTATCGGTCGACAATTAACTCAGCTGCTTTGCGAATACTTTTGCCGTCTTTGACGGGGACACCACCAAACTTGATCACAAATCGCATTCCATCACCTAGCTAGCTTTCAGTTTCTGGTTCAATCACATAATATGCGTCGATTGCTTCGCAGATATTTTTCGCGAGCGCGTGATAACACATATCGGCGTCGACCTTTTCAGTAGCGATGTTCATTACGTAGTCACGGCAGGTGCAGAAATTGCGGACAACTTCATATTCATCAGCCTTCCCTCGTACGAACCATCGCCGTCCTCTCTTTATGACGCACCTTCGCTTGATGACTTCTAAGGCCCGCTTTCCCCGCCCGCCATAAACATCTATTATCCCCCGTTCGAGCTCTGGACTGAGCACCTTACCGCGCTTCAGGCGCTTGAACAGCTCGTCCCTCCCGCGCTGGAACGCTGCAGAAACCATCCTCGTCCCCACCTTGATTAATCACACATCAGTATTAGAATAAAGTTGATGATGGGTCAAACTCTAGCTCTGTTGCGGAGGCACGGCATAAGGCTTAGCAAGCGAGCGGGGCAGCATCAAGTCATCGACCCCACTGTTTTGGAGCAGATGGTTGATTACGCCGAACTCTCGCGCGATGACGTGGTGCTTGAGGTAGGTGCCGGGATAGGAAATTTGACACTTTTGATTGCCGCGCACGCTGGTAGGGTAATCACGGTGGAACGAGATAGAAGGCTCATGAGAGTCCTAGGGGAGCGGTTAAGGGTCCACTCGAACGTCAAACTGTTGTGCGGGGACGCGTTGCAGATCGAGCTTCCCAAGTTTAACAAAGTCGTCGCGAACCTCCCTTACGGCATCTCCTCGGACATCACGTTCAGGTTGCTCGAGCGCAAATTCGAGCTGGCCATACTGATGTATCAGCGGGAGTTCGCCGAGCGGCTCGTGGCGAAACCGGGTTCCGATGATTACGGCCGCCTAACGGTGAACGTTTTCTATCGAGCAAGTGTCGAGTTGTTGGGGGAAGTGCCGTCAGAGGCATTTTTCCCGCAGCCAAAAGTCACGTCGGCGATAGTCAGGCTCAAGCCGCGAGAGCCACCGTTCGATGTCGCAGATGAAGGTATGTTTTTTAATGTGGTTCGGGCATTGTTTCAGCATCGGCGTCAGCGGGTGCGGAACGCGCTATACCGTTCGTTCGGTGAGGTATTCCCTGGTGTGAAAGTATCGAAGGTAGAGAGGCGGGCGACGATAGATCAGAAGCTTCCTAAAGCGCTCGCCGAAACCCGCGTCATGGACCTTGCACCAGAGAAATTTGGCGTGATAGCTAACCTACTTACTTCTCCATGAAGTCCTCGGGCTTGGGCGGCTCCGGTTTCAGCCCCTTGCGCTTTCGCGCGTCCCGAACGACTTGCTCCTGAAGCTCCTTGGGCAACTGCTCAAATTTTTCGAACTCCGTCCCCCAGATCGCCCGTCCCTCGGTCTCCGAGCGCATCTCCGCGGCAAGCCCGAAGGAATTTGCCACCGGAAGCGAGGCTTTGATGATCGCGATGTCTTCCTCCGACTCCATAGTGAGGATTCGCCCCCGGCGCCCTTGGATGACCTTGGTGGCGCCACCCATGAACTCCTGCGGCACCCGCACCTCGAGCTTGAGCCGGGGCTCGAGCACAGTAGGGTTCGCCAGAAGGATTCCAGCCTGAATCGGGCGCCTGACAGCCGGGATGATTTGAGCTGGCCCCCGGTGCACCGAATCCTCGTGCAGTGATGCGTCGTCGATGAGCACCTTGAGCCCGCGCATAGGCTCGCGCATCAGCGGCCCCTCCTCGACAACCTGCTTGAAGGCATCGATGGTGTAGTCTTCGACCTCGTTCATGTACTGTACGCCCTTGCTGACGTCGACAAGAATGTTCGCACCAATGATGGAAACCACTTTCCGCGCGGCGTGGGTCTCCCATCCCAGCTCCCGGAGCACGTTCGCGCGCTCCTTCCGTTCCTGCTTTTGGACGACCTTACCCTCCTCGATTGCTTTGACCACCCCTGGTTCGAGGGGTTCGACTGCGATGAGGAATCGATTGTGTTTGTTTGGCGACTTGCCCTCGACGTGCTCGGCCTTACCGAGGAGCGCCTCGCGGTAGACGACAATCGGCTCCGACGTTTTCACCTCAAGCCCAGCCTCCTTGAGCTTGTATTCGACGATCTCGAGGTGGACCTCGCCCATCCCCGAAACGAGGTACTCTCCCGTCTCCTCGTTGATCTTTATCTTTATATTCGGGTCCTCGCGGGAAATCTTCTTGAGCTGGTTTATCAATCGGGGCAACTCCTGGAAGTTCTTGGGCTCAACGGCGACGGTGACAACGGGCTCGCTTATGTAGCGGAGTTCCTCGAAGCCCTTCCCTTCTATTCCCAATTCGACGAGAGTTTCACCGACGTGGGCTTCCTTCATGCCTATGATTGCCGCGATGTTCCCAGCTGGCACTCGGTCGACCATCACGCGGTCAGGTCCCATATAGACGCCCACCTGCTGAATGCGTGCATCCCGTTCCGCGCTCACCAGCCTCACGGCCTTTCCCTTTTCGAGCGTTCCCGAGAAGACCCGACCCGTCGAGATAACCCCGGCCTGCTCGTCCACGATGATGTCGGTGATCACCATGCACACCTTGCCCTCCTGGTTGCACGTGATCATGTCCTTGCCGAGCTCGCTTTCCACGTCGCCCTTCCATATCCTCGGGATCCTTTTCGCCTGTGCGTCCTTTGGGTTTGGAAGGTGCCGGATGGCCATGTCAAGGACAACCTCAAAGAGGTGGCTCTTCTTCGCCAGCTCCGATTGGGTTTCTGTTTGGTAGGCGGTGATGATGTCCTTGAAGCTGATGTTCTTGGCCTTCATTTGGGGCATCGAGAGGGCCCACTTCTCCTTCGCAGACCCAAATGCAACGGAGCCCTCCTCAACGCTCACCTGCCATTTATCGGCGAGATCGGGCGGGGCGTACCTCCGGATCAGCTGGTTGAATTTGGTTATGAGTTTCATGAAACGCGCTTGCATGCCCTCGGGAGTTAGCTTGAGCTCAGCGATGAGGCGGTCGACCTTGTTGATGAAGAGCAGGGGACGCGCCCGCTCGTGCAACGCTTGGCGGAGCACGGTTTCGGTCTGGGGCATCACCCCCTCGACTGCATCTACCACCACCACTACCCCATCGATCGCCCGCAGGGCTCGCGTCACGTCTCCACTAAAGTCGACGTGGCCCGGGGTGTCGAGCAGGTTGATGAGGTACTCCTGCCCGCCGAAGGTGTGTGCGAGGCTAACCGCGGCAGTCTGGATGGTTATTCCGCGCTGCTGCTCGATCTCGAGGAAATCCGTGAAGAGCTGTTCGCCGGCGAGCTCGAAGCTTATGATGCCCGAGGCTGCCACGAGTGAGTCCGTCAACGTGGTTTTGCCGTGGTCGACGTGGGCGACGATGCCTATGTTCCGAATCCGCTGCGGTTCCCACATGATCTGCTGGACATCACCTATGTGCTTGTAGCGCCGCATATTCACCACTTGTTAAGAAATATCTATCTCATCACTTAAAAGTCGGGTTAGCGGAAGGGCAGGAGATCCGACTCTATTTCGCTCTTCCTCTTCTCGGGTGCCACCGGGAATTTCTGGGGCAGCTCCTCGATGCTCTGCCCTATCCCTATCGTGTTCCCTATGCCCGCGACGATTACCACATCGCCTGGCTTCGTCCGCTCCAGCACCGCCTGTTTCACCCGCTCCGCAGCTACCTCGGCCGCGCGGGCGAGGCGCTTGCTGAGGGGCCTTATGGCTTCCTTGAACGACTCCTTGATCACGATGGCGTCGAGCGGCACCTTATGTTTCACCGCGATCTCCTCGATCTTGTACTTCTCCGTGGGGGGCCCGCCTATCGCAGCCCCAACGCCCTCGATCACCTGTCCACTCGTGTCTCCCTCGAGCTTCAGGGCTGCGTCGATCATGATGATCCGATTTATCTTGCTTCGCCTGGCCAAGCGTTTGATCAGCTCGCCGGGTTTGCCGACCCTCCCCCCGGGCCCTTTCGCCTTGACGATAAGGAGCTTCCGCCCGTCGAACTTCGTCTCGGCGTAGATGGTATCTTCGATGGGTTCCTCCCAGCGTGCATCCCCGATGAGCCGGGTTGCCGTCATCGCCCCGACCCCGTCACCTATGGGTTTCCCGGCAACGAACGCTTTCGTCGCATCCACGAACGCTTTCGCATACTCCTTCAGGAAGGGTAGCTGCATCTGGAGGAGCATGACGAGTTGGTAGCTCCTCGTCTTCTCGGCCAGCAACGTGAAGTGGCGCACCAGGCGATAGAGGGTGTAGCTCGCCATTGCCCCCTCGATGGTCATCTCCAGGTTGGCGGCGGCTTCGGGCTCGGCGTTTGGAGCCAAGCGCGCGACGACGCCCTCGAACCGCTTCTTTCGCACATCTAACACATGCTCCATCCTGCGAAGCACCCCCACCGGATCCTCGCTAACCGGCGCTATGGCGAAAAATTCCAAGAAATTGTCGAACTCCCGCTCGACATCACGCTTGGGTTTGCCGTGCTTCGTTATCGCCCGGAGCGCGGCCCTCTTGCTCTCCTTCGCCAAGCCCTCGAGCTCGCGGACCGATTTGCGCAGCTGCCCAAGTCCCATGCGTGCTTGGAGCCCTATCATGCGAGGGGTGAGGAAGATAGAGATGGTGAAGAAAATGATCATGATGAATATCCACGTCACTATATCTATGTTGAAAGGCATATCGATCCCAAATTTTGATTGTTTCCTGGTTTCATATACCTTGCTCTCGAAAAATTAAAGCCGCTCGGTGGGGAAGTTTTAGCCGCGGGGGTAGCCAAGTCAGGTCAAAGGTGCCAGATTCAGGGTCTGGTCCCGTAGGGGTTCGGGGGTTCGAATCCCCTCCCCCGCACTTCAAATGTTCATCAATCGCCCTTTCGCAGAAACGGGACAAAGGTATTTTTTTCACGCGCTGTTGCAACAAATCGGGCGGGAAGGGTCAAATTTATGCGCTTGCGGTAGCGGCGTGTACATACATTTGTCCGCACAGTTTGGTCCTCAACTTCAATTTTCTAAAGAATTCTCGGAATTTTTTCAGTATTTTATCTCCTCTTTCTGCACTATTTTCAAGTCCCTTGCAGCTTCAAGATCCCCACTTGCTATCTCAAAAAGCGCGAGTTCAATTTTCATATTTTTGGTGATTTGATTTGCTGCATCTTGACTTTAGCCATCCAACACCCTCAGATTAGCCTTTTCACAGATTTCCTTAGTCTTTCGAACGAGTAGTCCGTGTAGTGCCGCGCTAGGACGCTCGCTGGAACGCGGCCGCAGATGGCGTTGACGTAGCGATCCGGGATTTGCCAGTACAGTATTAATTCATAGTGTGTTATGAAATCGTGAAAGCTATTATAGACAATTGAAATACATGGTGGAACACAATTATTGGATATGATAAGAATGGCTTTTAGAAGAATTTTATTGGTGAAACCAGCAGGAAGAACGGGATTAGGGTTTGCGTTGGCTTTAATTCCAATAAGCTTAGAATATGTCGCAGCGTCGATCGAAGATATCGTTGATGAGGTAAATGTACTTGACATGTCATACGAAAAACGCCATTCGTTTCTGTATTTCCTAGATTTATTTCGTCCCGATTTAGTGGGAATCTCAATGTCGGCAACCGAACATAAAAGTGGTTTGCGTATCGCTTCGATTGCCAAAAAGAGGGGGATTGTAACAGTGTTGGGGGGCTATCACCCGACTGCTATTCCAGATGAATTGCTTTCACATAAACAAGTTGATATGGTAGTCCGTGGTGAAGGGGAATTAACGATGAAGGAACTGGTCCAAAGGGGTTCTCCTGAGGGTGTTCTAGGTATTTCTTACAAAGAGAACAATAAGGTGATTCATAATCCCGATCGTCCATTGATTGGAGACCTGGATTCGCTTCCCTTCCCTGCACGACACCTTAGACGACACAAATACACTAGTCCTCTTATAAGGGATAGAGAGGTAGATGAGATTCACACGTCTCGTGGGTGTTGGGGGCGTTGCACTTTTTGCTGCGAACCGAGTATGAGCAGAAGTCGCCAACGTTATCGTTCTCCGGAGAACGTAATAGAAGAAATCGATCAAATATACAATGTGATACACAAAGGGAAACCTCTATGTATCCTCATAGGAGACCCTAATTTTATGGGTGATGCCAAGAGAGTTGACCGTTTTTGCGATTTATTAAGCGGATTAAATTTTGACATAGTGTTTCATACCATGGTTCGGGTAGATTCAATGGCTAGACACCCTGAAGTCGTTAAAAAAATGTGTGACAATAACATTATTCATTTTTGTATGGGAATCGAAAGTCCGAATTTAAAAGATCTAAATATAACGCACAAAGGAATAAACACTGAAATGCAAAAAAAGGCCATACAGATAATTCGAGATTCCGGTGGCGTCGCTGCAGGCACTTTCGTAATAGGTTTACCAGATCAGAGCGAAGAAGAGATAAAGCAATTTCCAACATATGCTAAGAAAATAGGCTTGATGAGCGCGGCGTTCGGTATCGCAACACCATTTCCCGGGACCGAATTCTATGAGTCTTTAGAAAGAGAGGGTTTAATCTTCGAACGCGATTGGACCAAATACGATGAAAATAATTCTGTATTTAAATCACCGAAAATAAGTAAACAACAAATTGAGGAACTGAGAACTTACTGTATAGGAAAGTTTTGGACACCGGACACCTTCTTTGACTGGCTTGCAGTCACTCAGAAAAGAGACGCTAGAAAAACGTCGCTGTCTAAGTTTATAATGGACAGAATCGTTCAGTTGGTATTCTTGGCTAAAGCAGGCTTTTCTCAACAAGTATCTTCCAAAAATATGGCTACTCAGTTTAAAGTCTTTATAGAATCAATGGCAGATCCCCGCGTTGAAGAATGCACAAGGAAAATAAGAATGCATCGAGTCGTAGATATGACAAGATTCCTTGCCATATTGGGTCCACAAACAATCCAATTAACTATAAGATACAAAAACAGACCGCTTACCAGTTACATTATGGAAACCACAAGAAACACCGTAGAATATATAAAAATCATATCCGGAAAACAAGACAAAGCAACAATAAATTTTGACCTCAATTTCGATTTCGATCAATTGAAGGGTAGCAATAATTATCCTTTCAAATTGATAAAAGGTTCTGTTCGGAATTATATGTACCACGTCTTTAAACCATTAACTGTCGGCGATATACGCGAGACACTGAACATGATTAAGTTCACCCTCGCTACCTGCGTAGAAATCATTTCAACTCTTGGACCTAAAATCTTTCAAAGACTGGCGTTTTAAGGTAGTTTTATCCTCCGATCTCTATTGCTCACACAGTCAGTTTCTCAAGGATGTCTATAACGTGGGCGTGGAGCTGAGAGGAGGTCTAAACAACAACGTGCGTGGATAAACAAAATTCTCGGCCTCGCTCATTCAAATAGTTTAGTTTATTACAGCGATCGATTAAATCATCTTTGCAGGATTTTTACCAGTAAATTGGTGCTTAAATCCACTCCCCCGCACCAAAGTGGAAACAGTAAAAAAGGGGGTATCGTTAAGATTTGCCGAAAGTCTTGTAGCAGTCTTCCTCCTTTAGCTTGGAGGAGGGGTAGAGAGTTGGCAAATTGGCACTCTCTCGAGGAAAACAGTTCTCCCCATGACGCGCGCACTCCATAAAAAAAGCCCTTTGCGCGCGATCGGGAGTCGAATCGTGTGAAGGGTTTCACAGGCTCGGTCGTTCGGGGCCCTCTCAAAAAAATCTTCAGAACCCTCAACTGGCTGCTTCAGACATCAAGTCCTTAGCTTCCTTTATTATCCTCCTAAGTTTCTCCTTGCTCACCCCTGATTTTTCTCGAAGGGTGTTCAAATCACGGATTATTAGGTCCTTGACGAGCATTAAACCGGCTCTGGACAGGTTTTCCAAGGTCTTTCTGTCGACCGAGGGCAGGATCGTCACTGGATATAACTTCTTTTCATCCACAAGCCTCTCTAAACCTTGACCTTTGGGGTGCAGCCAGCATAGTAACCTCATCCCCTTGCAGTCAGCATAGCGTCTTGCAGCATAAGAGGCCCGGGTGTTGCAGGCAAGCCAAACCCCGTCGAACTTTGTTCCCTTACCCAACTCACTTGCCTCGTTTAGGTCCAAAAAACGCGCATACGTGTAGAGAGCATCTTTGAGATCGATAAAGGTGCCTGAGGTATTACGATACTTGCATTCGATGAGGTATCTTTTGATTCTTTCTTCGCTAGCTTCCTCAGCGATGATGTCGACTTCATGTTTTACGCACCTGCCTTGAAGGATACTTCTCAACCTCGTCTTATACCCGTAGTGCTCTAGGACATTAGCCACGAAGGTCTCAAAGGGGAAGCCTGCTGGACCAAGGCGCATCATCGCCCCCTTGAGATCGTAGCGCATCGCCGCTCTCGCCTCTTCCTTTCTGAGCAGGGACTTCACCAGCTTCAAGATTTTCTTGGTGGTGATACCATCATAGATACTAGTCTTAATTTCTTTGATAATCCGCTCAGAAACTTCCCTACTTGCCCCAGCTCTCAGCAAAGTTCGTGTTATCTTTTCTGGTTGAAATCCCTCCACGCGTCCATCCGCTTTTACAACGTTTATGGACATGCTTCACCCTCACTACAAAGTTCGAGGGAAGGAGGTAATCTATCTATCGCACGGAAGTCTTCTGGAGGGTACAAATCTGGGTTCAAACCCCTAATACCGCACCATAGGTCAAAAATGGCCGGCGCATTTTTGATGGCTAGTAAGAACTGGACGTATTCATTTCTCGGGACTTTTCACTTCTTGATAAGCCTTTCTGACTACACCTATAATTTCATCAGCGTGATTCATTACATTTGAGCAATCTTCCACTGATGGATAATACTCTGTAGCAGGGAGCTTGTGCTTTTTTAAGAACAATTTGTATTCCTCTAGGTATCCCCTAACATCCTTTGCTGGCACATTTTCTTTTGCAAGGGCATTGCCTATCAGCGTAAGGTAGGAAATCCTTGCTTCCTCGATTTTCCCTTTTTTCACAGCATCCTTAGCCCTTTTTTCGATCTCTTTGGGAGATTCATCGCCGACGTTTGTTGGGGAGATGATGAACTTCAGCAGGGATTCTTCATACGGCTTACCCTTTAGTTCGGGCTCGAGCAAATCCATAAACTTGCACAACGGGCAGGTGCATGCCGCCACAGCCTTCTGTGCCTCTTTCTTTTTTCCAAATAATCGCACCATAAGCTCTTCCCCTATGAATGACATCTTCGAGATTTATACCACTTATGGAGACTTGCCCTTGCACTTTTCGTGACACAGTTTGGAATCAAAACACGTAGCTATAAATAGCGCTCCCTTTCGGCATCACCCGCGCGAAGCGCAGCATGGG
>JAGMBM010000076.1 GCA_023129675.1 Hadesarchaea archaeon
CGCTCGTACATCGTCGCGAGGTCCGTGTACAAGTAGCCGGGATAGCCCCGCCTTCCCGGTACCTCGCTTCGTGCGGCGGAAATCTCTCGCAGGGCTTCGCAGTAGTTCGTCATGTCGACCAAGATGACCAGCACATGCATCCCTTGGGTGAACGCGAAGTACTCGGCAGTCGTCAGGGCCAAGCGCGGCGTAAGGATGCGCTCGATGGCGGGATCGCTGGCGAGGTTCAAGAACATCGTCGCCCGCTCGAGCGCACCGGTTCGCTCGAAGTCGCGCGTGAAGAATGCGGCATCTTCGTTTGTTATCCCCATCCCGCAAAAAATCACGGAGAACTTCTCTTCCTCGCCAAGTACCCTCGCCTGCCTAGCAATCTGTGCGGCCAGCTCGTTGTGGGGCAAGCCGGAGCCCGAGAAGATGGGTAACTTTTGGCCCCGGACGAGCGTGTTCATGCCGTCGATGGATGATATACCGGTCTGGATGAATTCGCTAGGGTACTCCCGTGCCGCAGGATTTATCGGGGCCCCGTGAACATCCCACTCGTCCTCGAAAATAGGCGTGGGGCTGCCATCTACGGGCTCGCCACGTCCGCTAAAAATTCTGCCGAGCAACTCAAGCCCGACGCCGAACTTGATAGTTTCGCCCGTGAAGCGAACGCGGGTTTTAAGAGTGTCGATGCCGCTCGTGCCCTCGTAGATCTGTATCACAGCGCGATCCTCGTAGGCGTCCAGCACTTGCCCGTGCTTTGTCTCCCCATCGGGCGTGGTCACCTCGACGACCTCCCCGTAGGCGACGCCGCTCACGCCATCAACTATCATCAGCGGGCCAGAAACTTCAGCGACAGTTAAATATTCACGGCTCTTCACGGTCTCACTTTTCACCCTTCTCACCCTCAACTGGTGCTTTTCTCGTTTGCATCAGCTCTTCGAACTGTTCCTTGAGCTGCTTTTTAAACTTCTCCCGCTCTTTCGTGAACCTCTCGGGGGGGAGCCGCTTCATACCCGCGATGACCGCCTTGATCGGCAGCTTTTTGATTTCCTCGACCGAGATGCCCCGCCGCGCTGCTTCCACGGAGTCACGATAGAAATCGAGCACGAGCTTGAGCATCCCGAACTGCTTCTCGACAGGGCAGTGGGTGTCGACCTCATGGAAGGCGAACTGTTGGAGGAAGTCCTCCCGCATCATCCGCGCGGCCTCAAGCACGGCTCGCTCCGGTTCGGGGAGGGCATCGGGCCCCACAAGCTTCACGATATCTTCGAGCTCGGCCTCTTTCTGGAGCATGGCGATCGATTCGTCGCGCAGGGTCTTCCAGTCCTCGCCGAGCTTTTGTTTCCACCACTCGCGGACGTTGTCGACGTAAAGTGAGTAGCTATTGAGCCAGTGGATAGCTGGGAAGTGGCGCCGGTCAGCCAGCCCAGTATCGAGCGCCCAGAAGACCTTGACGATGCGAAGCGTGTTTTGCGTAACGGGCTCCGAGAGGTCGCCTCCGGGCGGGGAGACGGCGCCGAGCACCGTCACGGAGCCGAAACGTTCATCGCTGCCGAGCGTCCGCACGCGGCCGGCTCGCTCGTAGAACTCCGCCAGCCTCGAGGCGAGGTAAGCGGGGAAGCCCTCTTCTCCTGGCATCTCCTCCATCCGCCCGGAAATCTCACGCATCGCCTCGGCCCATCGTGAAGTGGAGTCAGCCATGAGTGCTACATCGTAGCCCATGTCTCGGAAGTATTCAGCGATGGTTATTCCCGTGTAGACGCCTGCATCTCGAGCAGCGACCGGCATGTTGGAGGTGTTAGCGATGAGCGTGGTTCGTTCCATCAGCGACTCGCCCGTGCGGGGGTCCTTCAGCTCGGGGAAGTGCACTAGCACGTCGCACATTTCATTCCCACGTTCACCGCAGCCCACGTATGTGACGATATCGGCGTCAGCCCACTTCGCAACTTGATGTAAGAAAACGGTTTTTCCCGTCCCGAAGCCTCCTGGAATCGCAACCGTCCCGCCTTTCGCGATAGGGAAAAATGTATCGGCAACGCGTTGACCGGTTAAAAGTGGTTCGCTCGGGTCAAACTTCTCCTTAAATGGCCTCGCCCGCCGCACCGGCCATTTTTGCATCATCGCAACCTCTCGCTTGCCGTCAGCGGTCTCGATGGTGGCGATAATATCCTCGATTCTGTGCCCACCATCCGCGAGCTCTAGGATCCTTCCGTTGACGCCAGGAGGGACTAAAATTCGATGTTCGACGAGCTTGCTCTCCTTGATGGTCCCGAGCACATCACCCTCGACGACCTCCGCGCCTCGCTTGACCTTGGGGACGAACTCCCACTTCTTATCACGCGGCAGGGCATGGGCGAAGACGCCTCGCTTTATCATATCCCCGATTTTCGTCCGGATGATCGTGAGCGGTCGCTGCGTGCCGTCATAGATTGCGCCGATAAGCCCAGGTCCAAGCTCTACAGAGAGCGGTTTTCCAGTACCTTCGACTTTTTCACCCGGTTTTATGCCCGAGGTCTCCTCGTACACCTGAATCGTCGCGCGATTCTCGGTCAGGCTGATTATCTCCCCCATCAGGCCCTCTTCTCCGACGTTGACGATCTCATACATCTCCGAGCCTTTCATACCATCAGCGATAACCACGGGCCCCGTGATTCGGACGATCTTCCCCAATCAAACACCCCGAACTCCAGCTATGATTAGTGGCTTCACTTTTATGAATATCTCCCTTGAAATCAGAACTTTTATTGGTACAACTTCTAGTTAACTTAGACGCTGGGCGGTGAGGCTAGGTGGTCGAGGAAAGTCTTCGCGCGATCTTTGAGGCGGAGAAAAAGGCGAGGGAGGACCTGGAAGCGGCGCAGCGAGAAGCTGCAGCGATCCTCGAATCCGCTAGAAAGGAAGCGGAGAAACTAAAGGAGAGCACAAAGACTGGGGCGAAATTAAAGGTGGAAAAAGTAATCGAGGAATCGAGGAAAAAGGCAGAGGCAGATGTACAGGAGCTGCTGAAGAAAAATCGCAGACAGATCCAAGCGATGGAACGAAAAGCTAGGGCGAAGCACGAGGAAGCGACCAAGCTCGTTCTGGATGTCATCCTCAGGTGATCCAGTGTTCAAGACGGCTCGAATGCAGAAGTTTAGGGTGATCTTCCTCCAGCAAGCGCACGACAGCGTCGTGGCCGGGCTGCACGAGGCCGGCGTGGTCCAGCTGAAGGAGATCACGGAGCTGGAGGTCGCCCGGAAAGCGCTCGATGAGGAGGTCTACGAAATTTCATCGCTACTCGCAAAATTCAGGGAGGCGCAAGAGTTTCTCGGACCACCACCCGGTAGGCCTGTGGAGATCGAAGAGCTCCCTTACGGACAAACTTTGAAGCAGGCGCAAAAGTTTCTGGAGAGATTCGAGCCGAAGTTGAATGCTTTAAAAACCAAGAAGGAAGAGCTCAGTCAGAGAAAGCAAGAGTTACTTGCTCAGATGGAAATGCTCCGGAGTTTTTGGGAGATAAAATTCCCTTTAAGTTACCTCCGATCGACAGATGAAATCCACGTTGTGGTCGGGCGGATTGCGGAGGAAAGAGTACAAGAATTCTCGGACGCTGTGAGGGAAGCTCTGGGGCATAAGGTTTTCGTGACTGTACTTGGGAAAGGCAAGCAAAGGATATTGATTGCGGCATGCCGGACAGGGGAGCAACCAAAGCTTTCGCCAGTGCTTTACAGGCATGATGTTGAACTCCTGGATATCCCCCCGATCCCCAAGGCCCCCCAAAAGGCGCTCAGGACGCTGGAGGGGCAGCTGAAGGAGCTCGATGAGAAGGAGGCCAAGCTAGAAGGGGAGAGGGAAAAGCTTGCGAAGGCTAGGGCTGGAGAAGTCAGCACGTTATTGGAACTTCTTGAGATCCAGAGGGAAAGGCTTGAGTGCAGCGGGCTCTTTGGCTACACCGATGCAACCGTGGTCATGGAGGGATGGGTGCCGGCAAAGCGGGCGGCCGAGCTCGATCCCCTGCTCAGCGCAGCCACGAACGGACGCCATGTCCTCCGCACCTATGCGCCTCAAAAAGCTGAGGTCGAGGCCGTTCCGGTGGAGTTGGAAAATCCCAAGGTGGTCGAGGACTTCGA
>JAGMBM010000077.1 GCA_023129675.1 Hadesarchaea archaeon
CAAAAGCTCAGGCGGATGATGGTCGTGTGCGCGATATTCACGGTCATCATCGGCATCTTGATAGGTGGGTGGTTTGGTTTTGGGCAAGGTTACTGGGTGGACCCGATTCAAAAACCAATACCGCTGCTAAAACTTGTGGTGTTCATAGGGATTATTCACCTCCTCACAGCTTTCGGCTTGGCGGGAGCATTGAAGGATTTATTTAGGAGGGACTGGAAAAGCTTGATATTCAATCGCATCTCGCGCGTGCTGATCGTAATCGGCTTCTTTGGATTAAGCTTCTGCGTCTTGGGCATCGGGATGTACGAGTTTGGAATAGATTTCACATTTCCGAAGACAGAACTTTTCGCGGTATTTAACCCCTTTGCATCGGGGGCAGCCATCATCGTGGCGTTCAGAGCCATCTTCTATCTCGGTTTGGGAATGGGCATGGTCGGTGCGGTGTTGGTCGGCAAAGGGGTAGGAGAAAAAATTGGGGGACCGATCAATGTTATTTATAGCATAACTGGGATTATCGCAGATGTGACCTCTTACACCCGGCTTTTGGCTCTCGGCATCGCGACGGGAGTAATAGCATTTTCGATAAATTTCATCGTCGGATTCGCGTACAGTGGCATGATGCCGGCTGAACTCACACCGCTGTCGGCGATTTATGCCGGCTTGCTGCTGATCGGGCTGGCATTCATCTTCATCGCTGCGCACTGCTTCAACATCTTCATCAATAGCCTTGGAGGGTTCATCCACACCATGCGTTTGCACTTCGCGGAGTTCTTCAGCAAGTTCTACGAGGCTGGAGGCGAGAAGTTCACTCCCTTTAAAGCTAAAAGGACGTTCACCAAAGTAAAAGGGGGTGAGTGGCCTGGTAGGTGAAGAGGTCTGGATAGCGTTGGCAGCTGGGCTAGCGGTCGCGATTCCAGGGATCCTATCGGCAATCGGCGTTGGGATGACCGGAGTTGCAGCAGCAGCGGTATCGGCTGAGGACCCAAAGAAGTTCTCAAAGCTCTTCGTGCTAGAGGTGCTCCCGGGCACGCAGGGAATCTACGGTTTCGTCGCGGGCTTTTTGATTCTCATCGGTACAGGTTTGCTTGGTGGTGGTGGACTAAAGGGAGGCATAGTGGGACTGGCCGTACTAGCGGCGGCCGTTCCAGCCATTCTCCAAGGATTTACCGCATACGCGCAGGGAAAGGTTGCCACTGCAGGCGTCAGCGCCGTTGCGAAAAGACCGGAGATATTTGGACAAAGTATAATGTACACGGTGATGGTTGAGCTCTACGCTATCCTTGGGCTTCTAGCGACGATTTTGATTCTAGTAAGTCTCGGCGCGTTGTAAGGGGGCTAGGTCTTGCCAGCTGAAAAAGGTGCCCAGCTGATAGCAGATGATATCCTAAAAGAAGCGAAGGAAAAAGCCGAGGGGATAATTAGGGCAGCGGAGAAAGAAGCACGCACGTTGCTCGATGCGGCCCGCTTCGGCGCCAAGGAAGAGGAGGAACGCGAGACAAAGGAAGCATACGCCCGCGGCAAACTTGTTCACGATGGAGTACTCGCGGAGGGCAGGATGCGCGCGAAGCGGGAAGTGCTTCAAAAGAGGGAGGAGCTCATTAACGAGGTCTTCCGAGGAGTAGAGGAGGAACTTCAAGCGCACGCATCGTCTAAAATATACGAGGAGGACATTATTCGAATTGCTGCAATAGCTTGCAAAAAACTTGGTCAAAATGATGTGGTAATCCGAGCTAATCGCCGGGACTTGAAACTCCTTGAAGGATCAAAAGATCAAATAGCACGTGAGTTGGGTGAAGGTATAAAAACGGCGAGTGTTTCACTGGGTGAACCAATCCAAACGATTGGCGGGGTTAAGGTCAGAGCTGCGGATGGCAGGATTGAAATTGATGAAACGTTCGAGGGCAGGATGCGAAGGGAATTCAAGGGCATCCGGGTAAAGGTCGCGAAAGTCCTATTTGAAGGGTCGAGATGATCGATGTTCTCGTAGCTATTTTCCTGATCATAGGTGCCCTCTTCGCATTTGTGATTTACAACGCTAGGCGCTCGATGGCTTACGTTTACTGCAATGCGACCCTCAGTGCATGGGAGGCTAGATTGCTTTCTGAGGCGCGTTTGATGGAACTTGCCGATGCTCCAAGGGTCACAAACATATTTGCGGCCCTCGACGACACCGACTACCGGCCGCAGCTAGCCGAAGTTCCGAGGGCCGAGGAGGGGGCCGACATGCCGGTGGTCGAGCGATCGCTTAGGGAGAACTTGAACGCGCGTTATCGCGAGCTCTTGGGGATGGTACCCGAGGAGCGAAAGGAAACGGTCGCGAGGGTGATTGGGCGAGTTGATCTCTGGAACCTTAAGGCGATCATCACAGCGATTCACAATAAAGTTCCCAAGGAAAAGAAGCTTGAGGAGTTAATCCCATCACCGACACTTCCCCGTGAAAGGCTTGAGATGTTTGCATCCGCCGAGAGCTTTGAAGAACTGCTTGAGTTTCTGAAAGGGAGCGAGTACTTCGAGGTACTTTCAGAGGCGCTAAAAGAATATGAGACGCGAGGCTTGATTGCCATCATATTGGCGCTCGACAAGCACTACTACACGAGCTTGTGGAGGGATGTGTTGAGCAAGCGTGCACAGCGCTCAGTTTTGAGGGCGATCTTGGGGTACGAAATAGATGCCCTGAACATCAGGCTGATTTTGCGGCTCAAGCGGGAGGGTGCGCCACCCGAGGAGATTGGCAGATACCTCATCTTACCCCCCCACGAGCTCACGGAGGCGATGCTGAGGGCGATGATCACCGCTGAGGATGTTCCTTCGGCAATAAACATGATTCATCGCACTATCTATGGCCAAATTTTGTTGGAGACCCTTCCGCGGATCGAAGCCCAAGGGCTTTCCGCGGCAGAGCGTGCTCTGGATGAAATGCACCTAAAGATATGTAGGTGGCTTGCTCTCACCCAACTCTTTAGTATAGCTCCCGTGCTTTCTTACATCTACCTGAAGGAAAATGAGATGAAAAATCTGCGGACGATAATAAGGCTCAAGGCGGACAAGGTCGAGCCCCAGAAAATAAAAGAAACAATAGCGAAGGTGCCAAAAATTGGGTTTTAAAATAGCTGTTGTTGGAGATCAAGAAACCGTGACGGGGTTCGCTTTAGCAGGCGCGACCTATGCTCACACTTACACGACGAAAGAAGAAACACTGGGCAAGCTTGGCGAATTCCTCGCCAGCGACGAAATTGGGCTAGTGTTAATAACCCATCGTGTCGCGGAGGAGCTTGGTTATGACTTCCTCTGGATGATGCAGACGAAGCGGTTGCTTCCTCTCGTGTTAAGAATTCCAGACAAGACCAGATATGTACCAAAGGTCGATGAGCTACGTGAGATAATCAAGCGCACAGTTGGGGTCGAGATCATGATCAGGAAGGAGGGTGGATAGATGGCGGTGCCCCTAGCGGTACCCCCGACTCGGATGGAGCTCCTGAAGTTGAGGCAAAGGGTGGGCCTTGCGCAGAGAGGGCACGATCTACTAAGGGAGAAAATGGATGCGCTCGTCATTGAGTTCTTTGAGGTAGTGAGGCGAATTCAAGAAGCTAGGGCGAAGGCGCTCGAGCAGCTCTCGGTAGCCCATCGCGCGCTATCGATGTGCTTCGCTATTATAGGGACACTTGAGACCAAGCAGGCGTCCAGGGAGGCAAAACGGGAGCTTCAAGTGGAGATTTTAACCCGCCACATCATGGGCATCGCGGTGCCGGCAGTTGAAGTCGAAGAGATCGAGCGCAACGCTTTGATGAGGGGTTACGGATTGCACATGACATCCTCGGTGCTCGATGAGGCGTCGAGGGAGTTCGAGCGAGCGCTTAATCTTTTGATAGAGTTGGCTGAACTCGAGGGATCAGCGTTCGCTATAGCCAGAGAACTCGAGAAGACCAAGCGAAGGGTGAACGCGCTCGAGTATATTCTGATCCCGAGGTTGAAGGAGGCCATCAAGTTCATCGTGATGAAGCTCGATGAGATGGAGCGGGAGAACTTCTCCCGTCTCAAGCGGATAAAAGCGATGCTGGAGGAACGTGGGTGAGCGCGGATCGTCTGATAAAATTCGAGCTGAGCAAGCTCAACGTGCATTTGCCCGAGAGGCGCCTGTCGCTGATGGATGCCCTTTCGTCCGCGAAGCCCCAAGTCGTGGCACGTGATGGCAGCGTTCACACGTTCAAGCATGAGGAGCTCGAGTTCTTGGCTGGACTTCTCCCCGAGTCGGATCGGGATAAACTCCAGTTGCCAATTCTAATCGCGCTGGAGCCGAAGCTCGGTCGGGGGACCGCTAGGATAAGTGGAGAGGCCGAGGTAAAGGTTGTCAGCCAGATTCTCGAAAAGGAGCCCACCGCTGGGGAGCTGCTGATTTACCGCCCTGAGGTGGCGATTCTGCGGAGAAAACTCCCGACGACCACTCAGTACCTTTTTCTTTGGTGATTGCATGGAGGCACGCAAGGGCGCTATCTT
>JAGMBM010000078.1 GCA_023129675.1 Hadesarchaea archaeon
GCGGGCCCGATGGGATTCGAACCCACGATCTGCAGCTTAGAAGGCTGCCGCCTTATCCAGCTTGGCCACGGGCCCAAGTTAATTTCAGCATGCAACGATTTAATACATCTGCCCTAAATTAACCAGATATCATGCCAAAGCTATTTGGAACATTCGGCGTTCGGGGGGTGGTCAATCGTGAGCTGACTCCTAAGCTCGCGTTCGACCTCGGATTGGCCTTAGCGACGCACCTTAAGGGTGAGGGGAAAGTCGCGGTGGGGTACGACAACCGTACCTCAAGTGAGATGTTTGAGCAAGCGATTGTTGCCGGGATCACAGCCGGAGGATGCGATGCCCTGAGGCTCGGCTTGACCCCCACACCCGTGCTCTCCTTTGCCATCCGCCACTTCTCGTGCGACGCCGGCATCATCATCACCGCTTCCCACAACCCACCCGAGTACAACGGAATCAAGTTCTGGGATGCCGAGGGTGCTGGATTTGAGCGGACACGCGAGCGCGAGATCGAGCAAATCATCGCCAAAAAAGCTTGGAAGCGAGCACCGTGGCAGGAGATCGGAAGCGCGCGCGAGGCAGGTGCCCTCGAACCATATGTTGGAGCCATTTTGACTAGGCTGCCGAAATTCAAGCGCAAGTTGAAAGTCGTCGTCGATTGCGCCAATGCTGCCGGATCGGTGGTGACGCCCCGCCTGCTTCGAGAGCTGGGCTGCGAAGTTATCTCGATGAACTGTCAGCTCGACGGTACCTTCCCGGGGCGCCCGCTCGAACCAATTCCAGAGAACCTGGCGGAGCTCGCCAAAACCGTTGTGGGCTGCAAGGCTGACCTAGGGATAGCCCAAGATGGTGATGCCGACCGGACGCTGGTGGTAGACGAACGGGGGAAAGTCCTGACCGGTGATCGTGTTTTCGCGCTCGCGGCACTGTATTACCTTCGCGAGCGGAAGCACCCCCGCATCGTAACTACTGTGGCTACAAGCGCGGTGCTCGACGATGTCGCTTCAAAGCTGGGCGGTGAGGTCGTACGCACCCGCGTGGGCGAGCCGGAAATCATCGGGGAATTTCGAACGCGAGGTGGCGACATCGGCGGCGAGGAGAACGGAGGCGTCATCTTCCCCGATTGGCTGCTCTGCCGCGAGGGCGTCATGACCGCCGTGAAGTTCATCGAGCTACTCGAGCGCGAGGGCATGAGTGCCTCCAAGGTTGATGCCTCGCTACCCAGCTACTCGCAGGTCAAACTAAGGGCCAAATGTCCGGATAAACTCAAGCCCAAGGTGCTCAAAGCCCTCGCCAAGCGCTTCGCCCGTCACAAGCTCGATCGCACCGATGGTCTGCGAGTGATCTTCGACGATGGCTGGCTCCTGCTCCGGCCCTCAGGAACGGAGCCGATCTTCAGATGCTTTGCCGAGGCCCGCGATGGGAAGCGAGCGGAGGATCTGGCGAAACTTGGCATGCGGGAATTAAAAACGTGCATCAAAGCAGCAGAGTGAGACCTCAAAACAACCCACGCTTGCTCGGCTTGTACTCACCCACGACGTTGATTTTGGTTCCACACTTCGGGCACTGCTTATCTTTTAGCTCGTAGCGCGTGACGCTGAACCCGTAGCGCTCAATCAGCAGCTCGCCACACTTGGGGCAGTAAGTGTTGTCGAACTCGTGCCCAGGGACGTTTCCAATATAAACGTAGTGCAACCCCTCCTCCTTGGCTATTTTCACCGCTCGCTCAAGCGCCTCCACCGGCGTCTGCGATCGGTCCGTCATTTTATAGTGGGGATAAAAGCGGCTGAAGTGGGTGGGAACCTCAGGGCCGAGCTTTTCAAAAACCCATTTACAGAATTTTCGGATTTCCTCAGAGCTGTCGTTCTCACGAGGGACCACCAGATAAGTCACCTCGAGATGAATGCCATGCCCGATCATCCACTCACAGGTCTCTAGGACTGGGGAGATGCTCGAAACCCCGCATAGCTTCCTGTAAAAATTATCGCTAAACGCCTTGACGTCAACGTTGGCTGCGTCCAAGTATTGGCCGAGCTCCTCCAGCGCCCCTAAGGAGATGTAACCATTAGTAACATAAACATTGTAAAGATTCTCCCGGTGCGCAATCTTCCCTACATCGATAGCATATTCTGTCCAAGTAACGGGTTCACCATAAGTGTGAGCTATACCACTGCACTTGTAGCGCTTGGCGAACCTGATCACTTCTTCAGGGGGGATATCTTCGTAGGATACATCCTCAACGCTCGCCTGCGAGATGGCCCAATTCTGACAGTGTAAACATTTGAAATTACAACCTGGGGCTGCGAGAGAAAAAACATCAGTCCCTGGCCAAAAGTGATAAAGGGGTTTTTTCTCGATGGGGTCAGCTGCCATTGAAACGATTGAGCCGTAAACCAAGGTGTAGAGCTCGCCGTCTTCGTTCTTTCGGGAACGACAGACGCCCAACTTGCCGGGGGCTATCACACACTTCCATGGACAAAGCAAACAACGGACTTTCTTGTCTGGTAATCTCTCCCAAAATTTGGCTGGTTTTTTCAAGCCGCCACCCATAAAAATTAGTCAGTTTAAGCTTAAAGTTACATACTCGACGTTAAACAACCAAACTTTTCATATAGCGGCTGAGATATCAAGTGGGGTCTGAATGTCTGAAAGGGAGAAGGAAATCGAGCGCAGCGCCGAGGAGATTGTTGAGTCATTTGTCGAGGCCGCGAAAGAGCTTCCAAAGCTCAAGGAAACCTATTACAGCCAAGAAGCGTACAACATCGTTCGCCCCGACGGAAAGCCGACGCCCGCAAAAGAACGAGCCAAGTTCCGAAAACGGTTCATCTCAAATATGCCGACCTCCGACGACCAAGGGAACCTCAAGGTGGAGGTTGCACGATGGGCCGAGAAACGCTAGAAAAGCTCGATGCAATTCGCCGCGGGGAGCTCTCAGCTGTGGAAAACGTGCAGCGGGCACTAGAGCGAATAAAAAAACAGGACAAACGGATTAAAGCCTTTATCGAGTTGAACCCCAACGCGCTGGCCGAGGCTGAAGCCATCGACCGCATGCTCAAGCGTGGCGAACGGGTCGGGAAGCTTGCCGGGCTGGCGATCGGGGTGAAATCCAACCTCAATGTCACAGGACTTCGGGCCACCTGCGCCTCGCGTACACTCGAAGATTACGTCTCAACCTATGATGCCGAGGTCGTCAAGCGGGTTCGGGCTGAGGGCGGCATCGTGGTGGGTATGAACAACATGGACGAGTTTGCTTGCGGCTCGAGCGGCGAGACAAGCGCCTTCAGTCCCACCGATAACCCTGCCGCCCCGGGGCACATCCCAGGGGGCTCGAGCAGCGGTGGTGGAGCGTCGATCGCTGCGGGGCTCTGCGACCTCTGCCTGGGAACGGACACGGGGGGTTCAATTCGCAACCCTGCCAGCCACTGCGGCGTGGTCGGGGTCAAGCCCACTTATGGGTTGGTCCCACGGCAGGGGCTAATCGACTTGGGGATGAGCCTCGACCAAATCGGCCCCATAGCTCCAGACGTCCAAGGGGCTGCCCTCCTGCTCGAGACGATTGCGGGCAAGACCCCTAACGAGTGCGTGATGCTCGATGTGGAGCGGGTGAGCTACATGAGCCGATTGGAGGGTGATGGAGCCAAAGGGATGCGCATCGGCATCAGTCCAAAGTTCGCGGAGCTCACCGATCCAGCGGTCATGGGAATCATCGATGGAGCGGTCGAAAAGTTGCGAGAGTTAGGAGCAGAGGTCGTCGAGGTAGAACTGCCCAACCTCGAGCGCGGCCTGCCCGCCTACTACCTCATAGTTTCAGTTGAATTCTTCTCGGCCACCCGAAAGTTCGACGGGCGCAAGTACGGGAAGCGCATCGAGGAGGTCTGCGGTGAGGAGGTGCTCCGCCGAATCCTGCGTGGGCGCTACATCAGCCGAAAGGAGTACCGTGGGAAGTATTATCAGCGGGCACTTCAAGTCCGAACGCTCATCCGGCAGGAACTCATGAGAGCGCTCGAGCGGGTCGACGTCATCGTGGGGCCCACCGTGCCCAAGCTCCCCCATAAAATAGGTGAGAAAATTTCTGTGAGTGCTATGTATGCTTATGACTATCTTACCGTCCCCGCCAACCTTGCGGGCATATGCGGGGGGGTGATCAAGGCTGGCGATGTCAGCGGCATTCCCGTGGGATTACAAATTCAAGGCAAAGTGCTCGGGGAGCTCGATGTGCTCAAAGTCATGCGGGCTCTGGAGGCTGCAGCATGAATGGAGGAGAAACCGTAAACCCGGCTAAATGGTCGAGAAACGCAGCCGTGGCGAATTTTGGGGCTGCGGGGTTTGCGATATTTGCTTCCATCTTTATGTGGCACGCCAAAGTTATGCTGGCTGTTTTTAGCATCGCTCCGCCTCCATGGCTACCTCCTATGTCAGCAGGAACTTTTTACATCGTGGTATTTACGGGAGGAGTTCTCGCAGCAATTGGTGGTGTGCTCTCATGGAGGAGAAAATACTACATAGGAGCCATCATCATCACGATAATTAGTTTTATCCTTGCAGGGAACTTCTTCTCCTTATTAGCCTTGGTGTTTTTGCTGGCTGCTAGGAAGGAGTTTACACGAAAGGTTGAGTGGGTAATATGAAGGTGAAAATAGGGTTCGAGATTCACCTGCAGCTGGCGACCGAGCGAAAGATGTACTGCGACTGCCCCACCAATTACCAAGATGTCCATCCAAACACAAACGTCTGCCCGATCTGCACGGGCATGCCTGGGTCAAAGCCCCTCTCCCCCAATGAGCGGGTGGTGGATGCGGCGATTGAGATAGCATTCATGCTTGGGTGCGAGGTCATCACCGATCAGACCGTCTACATCCAACGCAAGCACTACGACTACCCAGATCTCCCCAGCGGCTACCAGCGCACGAGCCTGCCCATCGCCCTGGGCGGGGAGCTCCAGGGGGTGCGAATTCGTGAGGTGCATCTCGAGGAGGACCCGGGGCAGTACGACCCGGTAGCCGGCACCGTCGATTACAACCGCTCGGGGGTGCCCCTCGTGGAGGTTGTGACCGAACCCGACATCCGGTCGCCCGAGGAGGCCCGGAGTTTCCTGCGCACGCTCACCCGGGTGCTCGAGTATACAGGAAAGGTCAGGCCGGAAGCAGGAGGGGCGATGCGTGCCGATGTCAACATCTCGCTCGAAGGTGGAGGGCGGGTCGAGGTCAAGAACATCAACTCAGTCAGGGGGGCCTACCGCGCGCTAAAGTTCGAGATCCTCCGCCAGCGCGAGAAGCTAAAACGAGGCGAGGTGGTCGTCCGAGAGACCCGAGCTTACCTCGAGAGCCAGATGATCACCGTCTCCATGCGCGGGAAGGAGCTCGAGGAGGACTATCGCTATATCCCTGACCCGGACATCTTCCCGCTCATCCTTGACAAGGCTCGGGTCGAGACAGTCAAAAAACAGATGGTCGAAGCCCCCCATCTTCGAGAGCAGCGCCTGGTCAAACAATATCGAATCTCCCCGGCTGCGGCGGGGGTGATCGTCAGCGAGCGGGAGCTGGCCGACCTCTTCGAAGCCGTCGCAAAGGAGGTGGACCCGAAGCTCGCCGCAACTTGGTTCCAGACAAAGCTCAAGAAGGTGCTGAATTACATGAAGCTGCGCGCTGCCGACATCAAGTTCACGCCCAACCAGCTTGCCCGCTTACTTCAAATGGTCGGGAGGAAGCGGGTAACGCCCGAGCAGGGGGAGCTCGTCCTGCGAGAACTCGTGAAGGAACCAGCGGAGCCAGAGGAGCTGCTCCGAAAGCTGGGACTCGCGCCGCTCGAGCGGGCTGAACTCGAGGCCGCCGTTGCTAAAACACTCAAGGAGAACCCAAAAGCGGTTGAGGACTACCTAAAGGGACGAAAGGAGGCCCTGAATTTCTTAGCCGGCAAGGTGATGAAGCTCACACGGGGACGGGCCGATCCCCGAAGGATCAGCAAGCTCCTCCGGGCCAAGCTCAGGGGCAAGGGGAAGCGACGAAAAATCAGTCGGCGAAAAGCGCGTTCAAGAGTATCTCGGGCTTGAACTCGACCAAGTCACCGTAGCCCTGCCCCGTGCCCAAAAACAAAATCGGTTTCCCCGTCACATGGGTTATCGAGAGTGCCGCCCCTCCCCGAGCGTCGGCATCCATCTTGCATAAAATCGAACCACTTATCCCCACCGCTTGGTCGAAGGTTCGCGCCTGCTCGACGGCATCATTTCCTGTAAGGGCATCCCCCACAAAAATCGTGAGGTCGGGCTTCGCCACCCGTACAATCTTCCGCATCTCATCCATGAGGTTTACGTCTGTCTGCATCCGCCCCGCGGTGTCGACGAGGACGACATCTAGGCCACGGGCTTTTGCGTGGGCTATTGCATCGTACGCGACGGCTGCAGCGTCAGCCCCCCGCTTTTGCTTGATCACCTCCACACCAAGTCTTTCGGCATGAATTTCGAGCTGCTCTATACCAGCTGCGCGGAAAGTATCGGCAGCTGCGAGTACCGGTTTGTAACCTCGATCCATCAGATATCTCGCGAGCTTGGCTATGCTGGTGGTTTTACCGTGACCGTTGATCCCCACGAAAACTAACACCGCTGGCTCGCCCTGCGCACGCTTGGCGTCGATGACCTTGAGCAAGTCGACCCTCTGCTCGGTCGTTAGGACCTCTTGGATCGCCTGACGGAGCACCTCGTCCGCGAGCTTCTTGGGGTCCTCCCGCAGGCCGAGCTTCCGCCCAGTCAGGCCGGCCTTCACGCGCTCGATGACGTGATCGGCGACCGGCACCGCGACATCGCTCTCGAGCAGACCAACTTGAAGCTCCCAGATAATATCCTCAACATCCTCCGGGGCTAGCTCCCTCCGGATGATGCGCTTCACAACCCGCCTTAACGCCCTGCGCGGTTTTCCGGGAGGTGGGACCGCTGGCGGGGCCTTTGACGGGACTTCGGGTGGGGCCTCTGGAGGGGCTTCAGGTGGCGCTTCAGGTGGGGTCTCGGGCGCTGCCTTCTGACTGACGCGTTCCACTACCCGTTTGAGTTTCTGCTTCAGCTTCTCGAACATCGAGCTTCCCTTGATATCACTCTTTCTTGGCCTTCTCGAGGATTCGCTCCGCCTCTGGCCTCAGGGCCTCGATGTGCTCCTCCAGCTTCCCCAGCTCCTCACGCGCTCGATCTAGAGCTTGCTCGAGCTCCATCCTTCGGGCCTCGAGCACTTTGAGAGCATCTTCAGAACTGCGCTCCGCGGCGACATCCGCGCCAAGTCCGGTAATCACCTTCTCCGTCGTGGCCAGCTTGGCGGTGATGAAGGAGTCCGAGCCCATGGGCACGAGAATATCGGTCCCCTGTTTGAGCTCCTTTACCGTCTTGATCGTCTCGAGTGTCATCGAGAGCTCGGACAGCGAGGCGGCGAGCAACGAAAGGTGCTGGCGAAGGGCCTCGGCTGTCGCTTGGTGGTCGCTGAGCTCGCTTAGGATGCGCTCCAGTTTTTTCCGTTCCTCATCAGCTAGTTTTTCCATCCGATTTACTCCAACATGGCCAGTATTCGAGGATCCTTTACTTCCTCAGGTTTAACTTCGACCGCCTCATCTATATGAATTAAGTTGCGCTTGACCCTGTGCTTGCTCCCGAAATCTGAGTACACGCGCTCGAGAGCATGCTCCTTCGAAAGCGCCAGCAGCTCGCGCGTGAACCGCTGGCGGTAGAGGCCCTGCTTGAACCAACCCCGAATGCGAAATATTTTCATTTTAATGCCTCAAATGAACCCCAATGCACTCTCCACGCGGCCCAGCTCGGGACCTGTCGTCGCCTCGCCCGCGATCGCCCCGTTGGAGTTCGCTACCACACACAGACCCACGTACCTCACCCCGCCGCATGCGGTACCGACCTCTGCGGGCACTCGAAGGACACTCGAGAGGTGCTCGAGTTCCTCGCTTGACACATCTGGGTGTACGAGCGCCCCCTTGTTGGTCGCCACGCCAGCCGCGCCGACGTTTTTGATGCCGGCAATCGTCCCGCGCTCGACAGAAACTCCCAAACTTTTGCCTATGGACCCCAAGAGTCCATCCGGTAGGTCGGGATTCGCTAGTGCGCCTTTGTTATTTGCAAGCACGATATTCCCGAACGCGGTGAACCGCCCAGGCACGCGTAGGACCTTTACGCCCAATTCCACCAACCCTTTTTCTCTCCTCAGCTCGAGCAAGTCGGAACACACGAGTGCCCTTGAATTCCCCGTCGCAAGCACTCCGAGGAGGGGACTCCCGCTGAAGCTGGTCCTGAGCACGGGCACGCCGAGCGCGTCCAGCACGAGCTGCTCCCGCACGTGAAAGCGTTCCGGGAGCAATGCAATTTTGTCGGTGGCCAGGGCGAAGACGCCCAAGTACGGAATTCGACCAAAGCTCACCCTGACGATTGCCATGGCGCCACCTATTCAGCCAGAAATGCCTCGACCGAGCCATCGTCCTGCTTGACGACCCGGACCCGGATTCGCGGCAGGGGATGCTTCGCCCCGCGCTCCCAGAGTTTGCGGTTCAATGCTTGGTCGAGCTTTATCTTCTCCGACTTCATGTGACGCCTCAGGAACTCGTGCACGATCTTGACGGCCCGCGACGTCCGCTTCTGGCGGGGCACCCTTTTGGCTCCCCTCAGCGGGATGACGTAGATTCGCTCCTCTGGCATGGACTCATCTACGGTTTTATGCGCTGCCTTCGCCAGCTGCGCCGTTTTGCGTGGGTGCGCACCCTTCCCCCGGTTTTTGCCATCACCCATATGGGGGCGCGCCGCGTGCGCTTGGCGGCTTTCCCCAGCCTTCGCTTGAGCGGTGCTGGTTTGTTTCGCGCCATCTAAACCCTCTTTATCTTGAACTCACGCTTGCGCGCCTGCAGCCTGCTCAAAATCTCGCGCAGCTGAGCGTCGGTAATCTTCGAACCCAGCCTTCCCGACTGAGCGAGCTGAATCAACTGGAGCTCTAACTGCTCGGCGAACTCGGGTTTCGCAGCTCGGATGTTGGCCAGCCTGCTCCGTGCCTCTGGAGTCATAATCTGCAGGATCGCCAGCTTTTTTTGGATCTCGTATTGCCTCCGTTGTTCGGCCTGGCTCTGCTGCTCCTCCAGTTTCGCCCTCAGCTCGAGCATCTTTCGCCTGCGCAGTTCCTCAATTTCCTCCTCTTCAGACATCCTCAAGCCCCCTTCTGCTCTGCAATTATCCGCTTAACCAAGTTCTCAAGCATCGCCGCGCCTTTGGGGGTGATTTTCCGCCCACCTCGCTCAACCTTCTTCACGAGGCCAACTTGCTCGAGCTGTTGAAGGATGGTGCGGATGATCTTGCCTCCTGCCTTGTGAAAGTGCTCGGGTGCCTGCCCGCGGTTCTGTCGTCCGCCGTAGTAGGAGCGAAGTCTCGAGATGCCGACCGGACCGTTCAGGTAAACCCGCCTAAATAGCGATGCCGCACGCATGTGCCACCAGTCGGGCTGCTCGGGAAGGCGCTCCTTATGGACCCCTGCCTTAATGAAGTGACTCCACTGGGGTGGCTGGAGCTCACTTAGCTTTTTCAGCTCCTCCTTCAGCATTGTGAGGAGCGCCTTTGGGTCGACTTCC
>JAGMBM010000079.1 GCA_023129675.1 Hadesarchaea archaeon
CAAGAGGTAATCAAGCAATTCGGGTGGAAACCCGCGACCGTTACCTCTTACCTTGTGCTCTACCGCTTCCAGCGCGGGGGCTACGTCACGATAGAGTGGCGAGAGCAACGAGGCAAGCCCGCGCGCAAGTACTATAAAATAACGAAGAAAGGCGAGGAGTTGCTGGAGGAAGGAATAAAGTACCTAAAGGAGTTCAGCTCGAAACTTTTTGGAAAGTAGTTAGGACAGGCGGAGCTTCGCGGCGAATAATCTCTGAGCCACGGTGAGGTGAGTCAAGATCACGATTAGAACCACTGCGTATTGCGTATATCCAATCAATGCCCCGACGGCTAGAATGATGATCCGCTCCCCTCGCTCGGCCACTCCCACATCGAGCTTACCCGAACCAGCTGCCTCCGCTCTGGCGCGGGTGTAGCTGACCATTAAGCTTCCAACGATTGCTAGAATTCCCCATGTCCAACCAGGCAGAAGACCCGCTTCGGCGAGCCCACCGTTGATGAAAGCGTAGATGATGCCCGCAAAAATCAAGAAATCCACGTACCGATCTACGACTGAGTCGAGTACTTCCCCGAACGCTGTCTCCCTGCCGACCACCCTAGCAACGGCGCCGTCGATGAGGTCAAAAAACCCACAGATGATGAGAACAAACCCAGCCCAAAATTGCATCCCGTAAGCGAAAAGGAGGGCCGCAACAACGCCCACAACCAACCCGATCAAAGTAAAAGCGTTTGGGGTGAGCCCCGTCCTTGCAAAGGCTTTAGCCACGGGCTCCATTAAACGACTTACTCGATCTCGGACCCTGCTCAGCACCACTTCCCCCAGCGCAAGGTTTTTGCCTGCAGTCATAAGTGTTTTGGGGAACGCATGATCTACTTAGGTCCCGCAGGCATCCCAACCGTGAGCAAGGAAAGAACGACGATCGGGGGCATCAAGTGTGTGGCCGAACTCAAGCTAAACGCGTTCGAAGTTGAGTTTGTCCGCCGAGTTGGGATGAGCAACGAGATGGCCAAGGAAACGGGAAAGGTTGCGAAGGAGCTCAGCATCCTTCTATCTGTCCATTGCCCATATTTCGTCAACTTGTGTTCACAGGAAAAAGAAAAGCTTGATGCATCAAAGCAACGCATCCTTGATTCCGTCGAGCGGGCTTTTCACATGGGTGCGGATGTTGCTGTTTTCCATCCAGGTTTTTACGGGAATCTAATGCCTGAAGCCGCGTTCACCGCAATTGAAGGGGCCTGCCGAGATATGCTCGACCGGATGCGCGAGAAGGGGATAAAAAAAGTAAGGCTGGGGCTGGAGACGACCGGCAAGGTGAGCCAATTCGGGACACTCGATGAAATAATCGATATTTGCAAAAAGCTCAAGGGATGTGCGCCCGTGGTGGATTTCGCCCACATCTACGCGAGGCAGGCGGGGAGGATAGACTACAGCGAGGTATTCGAAAAGTTGAAGCCGCTGAAGCTGAAGCACTTACACTCGCACTTCACCAGCATGGAGTGGACTCCTGCCAAAGCACCGTGGCAGGGAAACGAGCGACGTCACCTCGAACTCAAAGTGAATAAGCCGCCCTTCGAGCCGCTCGCGAAGGAGGTGCTCAAGCGAAAAGTTGACATCATCCTAATCTCTGAGTCACCCATTCTGGAAAAGGACTCCCTCGAGATGAAACGTATATTTGAAAAATTAGGGCACCGTTTTTAGCTTATCCGCGAGCTCCTTGCGCGCGACAAGCTCTTGCTTGCCCGTACGCATATCGCGAAGCGTCACCTTTCCTTCCTTGAGGTCTTTCACCCCGACTATGATGGCACTTTTGGCCCCTCTGGCATCCGCGTATGCAATCGCCTTGCTCAGCTTGCGTCCCATCAGGTCGACATCGACGAGCAAGCCAGCTCTGCGCAGCTCCCTCACGACTTTTAGGCATTCGCTGAGCACCTCTTCGCCTGCAGGGAGGACCACACAATCCAATCGCTCACGCGGAACTATCATCCCCCGCTTCAAAAGTGCCCGAGCAATGCGATCGACGCCGAACCCGACACCGACGGCTGAGCAGGGGTCGCCTCCCAAGAGCTTGATGAGTTCATCGTACCGGCCGCCCCCTGCAACTTGGACTCCATCGACGTAGAGCTCGAACACGAGATCCGTGTAATACTCCAGCCCGCGGGCGGTTCCAAAGTCAACCGTAAATTTCTCGACCCCAAACGAGCGAGTGTGCTCGAGGATTTCACGCAGGTTCTTGAGCGCAGTTTTGGCCTTTGGTAGACCAGCCACAAGTTTCTCCGCTTGCTTCAACACTTTCATACTCCCACGTAACGTGATCAATGAACGAAGTATTTTTTCATCCCCTGCTTTGAGGCGCGCGCTTTCAAGCTCCGCTCGAAGCCTTGCCTCCTCACGGCTGTCAATCGCACGCATGATGGGGTCTTGGACAGCCCCTTTCACCCCAGCGTGAGCCAGCACCTCTCGAAGCAGGCGGATGTGGCCTATGCGGAGCTCGTAGTCCGACAAACCGAGCTCCCGCATGATCTCATCGGAGAGGGCTATTACCTCTGCATCCGCCTCAGGCCGAGCGGAACCTATGATCTCGGTGCCCGACTGCAAGAATTGCCTCCACCGCTGCGCTTGGGGCTCCTCGTAACGGAAGCAGTTGCCGAAGTAGCAGAGCTTCACGGGTTTGGGTGCGGATCGGAGCTGGTTTATGTAAAGGCGGACGACGGGGGCGGTTAGCTCTGGACGGAGGGCGAGCTCGCGACCGGATTTATCCTTGAACGCATAGAGTTGCTTCACCACGCTTTCGCCGCTCTTTTTCTCGAACAGCTCGAGTTGCTCGAAAATGGGAGTTTCGACCTCCTCATAACCATAACGCTTGAAAACGTCACCCATCGTGCGCTCGACGTGACGAATGCTGACGAGTTCCTCACCGAAGAGGTCCTTGGTTCCCTTTGGCCTTTGCATCCCACCGCCTCTGACGCAGTTACTTTTCGAAACTTCTTAAAGCTTCTTTAAATGTCCGTCTATTACCGATGAAAATTGAGGATAAGTTCTACAGTTAGGGCTAGGTCTGCACGGTAAACATCCAAACAGAAGACTCGCTCTCGTTGCCTGCTCTATCGATCGCGATTACCTTCCACCAGTAATTCTCATCCGCAAGTAGGGACGGTGTGTAAGTATTCTCCGGGATGTCGAGGAGAGTATCCACCTCAAGCTGTGAGAAGTTAGTATCAACACTGATGAGCAAGCGATGCTCCGATGCCCCGGCGCCAACCGTCCACTCGAACGTTGGGGTGTTATCGCTCGTTGTCGTCCCATTTTCAGGTACGTGGAGCGTTGCCGCCGTGGGTGGAGTGGTATCAACAATGAACGTCCAGACCGACGAGGAGTCTTGGCTCGTCCCGACAATCGCGATTACATTCCAGAAGTAATTATCATCTGGTAAAGCATCCTCATCGGCCATGGCGTAGCTGTCGGTTATCCCGAGGAGAACATCAACCTCAGGTGAGGAAAATTCGCTATCATCATCCACCAACAAGCGATAATTATCTGCATTGCCTTCAGCCCACCCAAAAGTTGGGGTGCTATCGTTCGTGATTGCCCCATCAGCTGGTGCGCTAAGCGTTGGGGCTCCGGGCGGTGCCCTGACGACGAGCTTGTAGCCATCCGACCACCTGCTCAGGTTGCCTGCCTGATCGAAAGCTCGAACGCGCCAGTAGTAGGTGCCGTTGTGGGAGAAGAAGTACGAGTATGAGCTTTCTTCGATGCCGGAGTTGTCGTGCACGTAGGCTGGGGAGAAACTTGCCTCATCATCGATTTGAATCTCATAGGTCACATTGAGCTCGGGCTCCGTCCACGCAAATACGGTTCGCAAAGTGTCAAGTTCAGCGTTGTTCTCTGGCTCGTGGAGCTGTGGACTTTCCGGCGCTTGGGTGTCGACGCGGAAGGTCCACGTGGGCGACCACCCGAGCTCGGTGTTGTCAGCTCTGAATGCTAATACCCGCCATGAGTAGGTGCCATCTGCCAGCTCGCTTGTTGGCGTATACGCAATTGTAGAAAAGTTCTCTCTTATCTCGGGCGATGCAAAATCTGCATTATTGTCCACCAATAGCTCGTATTTCACTCCACCAACCGCTCCCGACCATTTGAATTCCGGCGTGTTATCGTTTGTTATCGCACCTTCAGCGGGGGAGATTAGAGAAGGCACGTGATTAATTTTGAGCACTTTCACCAAACCGTTTGAACTTGTGTAGGCGATTTGTAAGTAATCGATGTCCCCTATGTCATCTGCGAAAACGTGTATGGCCATCAGGGTGGGTCGCGCGGTTATTTCGGCCGATACAGCTTCGATAAGCCAAGCCATCGTTGGGTTGGCATTCTCATCGATAAAAACGAGCAGCGTTTCGGGGATATCTACTGTTGACGGCGGTGGGAAAAATCCACCATATGATGTTACGTTACCCGCTTCATCCAAACCCAAAACGCCGAAGCCATCTAGATGCAAATTTCTATTATCGGTCCTGAGGTAGACATCCTGAGCTTGCTGATCCAGCACGATACTTTGGCGATTTTCACCGAAATTGAACACGAAGTTTTGATCCTCCAAACTTGGCGGAGACTCGAGCTGAGTGTCTATCCTTTCTGCATTTATCAAAATTCTTACGGGCAGCGTGTAATCATAATAATCCCTTGCCGAGTTATAATCTAAAGCGTCAAATATTACATAATCGATTTTGCAACCGTAGTTATCTCGGTAGGTGCGGAGAATCCACCGAAACTCATCTTTATCCATCGTTGGGAAACGTTGAACGTCAATTCGTCTGCCATTGACTTGGTATAACCTAACGGGTACATCCAATCCATAAATAAGCCCCCTACCATCGCTCACATAATAAATATAATCTGGAGGCTGAATTATCGCAACATTCTCCCATTTTCCTTCCTCCCCCGTGGTTTCGGTCCCATCCGCCACGGTTGCTCGCCTAGCGGTACCCGTAAGGAGGTGCCCGTAAGACCATTGAATCGCAACAATCGAATTCTCTGGTGTGTTGTCGCGGAGCCATGTGAAAACATCCATGAACCCATCATCCCGCCAGCCAAACCCTCCATGCCACTCGGTCGGAGGGGTGGTGCCCTTAGCGGAGGCGTACGCATTGAAGATAAACGGCGTGGCGATGAGGCTGGCGCAACATGCAAATACGAGTGGCTTTTGGAAGTACCTTAACCAATCTCCAAATTGCTCAAACGACACCCGTTGGAGGAGGGAGGCCAGTGCTGCTGCGCCCGCGCCAGCTAAGACTGGAACGATAAGCCACCACATCCGCTCGAATCGTACCTGTGCAGATCCACTCCCCGGCCAGACTAGTGCTGCGAGCACGATGAACCAAGGAAGGGCCAACATCCCCCCACGTCGTTTATGCCAACATAACCAAGCCAATGCTAAAGCGGCCAAAGTAAAAGCGATTACAGTTAAGATCGCCGCGTTGCCTGACAGGGCCCACGATGAGCCAGGATCTCCACCGTACATGCGATAAACTGTTTCACCCCATGAGTTCGGTGGAGCCATTTCACTTGCATATCTCGCGATTGATACTCCTTCGCCAGCACCTCCGATTCCAAATGCGCCTAGTATAATTTGGGCGAAGCCCGTCCAAAATAGTGGGCTTTGTCCACCGATTGCCCAAAGCGTGAGCGTCGTTACCGCCAGCATGCCGAGCACGCCAGCGATTAAGAAAATATTCGCGCGCATGCTGGTTAGAATCCCTCTAAAAAGGGATTCCACAGACGCCTTATGTAAAAAGATCTCTATGATGGCAGCGAAGACGAGCCCACCTATCAAGATATAGAGCAGATTTGTCATGTCGCCAGGAGCCCCCCCTCCCCTAAAAATTGATCCCACAAAACCTGTTAGCAGTAAAAATGCACCAACTAGGATGATCGGAAACCATCTTAGACGCTCGCTAAGCAGAACTAGGAGTAGGGCGCCAATTATGATCGGGGCAATGTAGAAACCTCCGCCCCACGCTAGCCCGAACAGACCAAAGACCATCCCAGCGAAGAGTCCAAATCTGGGAATTGAACTGCGGGGAGCCTTGAATAGCCTTATGGTGAGGTAAATTGTCCATGCCGACAGAATCAGCTGAATCGGCTCCCGATCGTATACCCCAAACTTGTGCCAATAGATGCTTGAGGTCAAGGTAGCTGCGAAAAATGCGGCCGTACAACCCCCTAAGTCGCCACCCAGCTCCTTGCCGATTAGGAAAATCGGGATGAGCGTGAGGGCGAAAAGCAGGGGGCCCCAGTAGCGGACCACATCCATCAGGGAGACACTTGGATTAAGAGTGTGAATGCCTTCATAAAGCATCACCGTTATCAGCGGTTGGGCCTGATCCGTGAGACCAACCGGCATCCCGTAGGGCGCGTGAGAGAGGCGGTTGCTCTCCACCATTCCATGGGTCTCGGCGATATCCGCCGCGATGTCGTAGAACCATCCGCTGTCCGAGGTGGTCAGCGTGTCATATTTTTCGCCGGGGATCAAAAGCACTGATGTCGTAAAAGCCATCAGGGCTATCAGGTAACCGACAAGCAGCCATCGCTTGTAGTTCAATCGCGCACCCGCTAAACTGAGGTCAAGCCAACTTTAAAAATCATCGTTGGCGGCGTTACTTCTCTTTCGTCTCGGTTTCGGGCTCGCTCTCTACCACGCTCGGCGCTGGGGCAGGTACCGGAGAGATTTCTTTGGTGCTAGCCATAATCCACCCCAGCCAGAAGCCCAAGCCAGCGAGGATAAGCACCCCTGCGGTAACAGGCAGCGCGAACGCTAGGTGCACCCTTGGACCCATGTAATATCCGTAGAAGATGTGGGCAATCGCTATCACAACACATACGATACAAAGCAACGCTCCGAGCGCCCTTGAAGTTCCCACTCTATCACCCCTAATGTCTAGAATTGATGGGATAGCCCTTTTTAAATAACTTTCGTCGCGCGAGAGTTCAAGTTTGGATTAGCAACCGTCATAAGTTTGGACGATAAACTTTACATGGGCCCGTGGCCAAGCTGGATAAGGCAGCAGCCTCCTAAGCTGCAAATCCGGGGTTCGAATCCCCGCGGGCCCGCCAGAAACCTTTTACAAAAGCGCACGCACGATTGAAATGGTGCCCCTGTAGTGTAGTCCGGTCAATCATACAGGCCTCTCGAGCCTGCGACGCGGGTTCGAATCCCGCCGGGGGCACCACTTGGGTGTCGTTAACTTATCCCCATTTTTTATTTTTTGACCCTCCAATTGTCCCATCACGATTTAATAGCCCGAGCGCGGAGAGGGGAGTTGGAGGCAAGAAAGTGAGGAAGGGTTTAGTAAAAATTGGCATCGGGTTGTTGAGTGCTGCTTTTATTTGGGTTATTTTGCTTTTAGCTGGCTTTGACATTGCGGAAATATCAACTTGGTATCTTATTCCCTTGGCTGGGATTGGCTTCGCAATTCTAACTATCATCGGCATCCCCGTGCTTATTTACGGGATTATCGCAGAACCAAAGCAACCAACCGAAGTCCCTAGGATTATCGCGGAACCAATGCCACCAACCGAAGTCCCAGAAATTAAAGCTAGGGTGCAAAAAACCATATATCCCACCTTTAGGTTGATGAGTAAGTTAAAGTTTGGGGCACTTTTCATTGTGGTCGGATTTCTGATGAGGTTGTTCTTGGTTAATGTGGTTGCCAAGGAAATCGCCGATGCTGAAACAATTATCACGGGTGGCGACTGGCTGCTCGTCCTTTTCGCCGTGATCGGGATTCTTATTATCGGCTTCGGGATAGCGGAGTTCGCCATCGCCAAGAAAAAGCTGAGTTGGTAAATCCCCCATAACTCAAGACGCCCCGACCGCGCGCAAAGGGTTTGGGTTCATCCAATAGCAACAACTTTTATCTCATGTTCAAAAGACTCTAGGGAACTGTAAGGTATTTGATAAAAGGAGTGAGTGAATGATCGAGATAGTTGTACTTATCTTCGGGCTCCTTATTGGTATCATTCTATGCTATGTCTACCTTAGGGAGCGGTTAGCTGTACAATTTGAGCGGTGGAAGGCCGATTTCGAAGAAAAAATCAAGCAAGAAATCCTAGAGCGAAGCCGAGCTGCACTTAAGGGGAGAATAGGCGAACAGCTCGCTCCACTCCTGCCGATGTTCAAGCATGAACCAGCCGATGCGCGATTTCTTGGCTCGCCCGTGGACTATGTGGTGTTCGATGGATACAAGGAGGGAAATCCAAGGAGCGTTATATTTATTGATGTCAAGACCGGTAAAACTGCAACCCTTAGCAAAATGGAAAGAAAGCTCAAGCTCGTGATTGATCAAGGAAAAGTACGGTGGGAAACAATCCATATGGGTGCGCTTGATGAAGAATAATGGGCATGGTCTTGGACTGTTGGTAATCCTCACTCGACCTCGGCCGCGCGCAAAGGAAATCGATCTTGATGGCAAATCGGCAACATTTTAGTCTTTGACTACATGATTTTAATTGGGGAAGGAGGCAATAAGTGAGGACGGAGCGTTTTAAGGGAGTCTTGCTGTCGACTGCTTTGATTGTCACCTCATTCTCATTACTAGCGCTGTTGATCCCACCCACTGGCCCAGCCTCTGCGGTGCCTTGTTGCCCCCCTTACTATGAAGTAATTGCAACCGTGACTTCGATGATAGATGGTGATACCACTTGGGTGAGGATAGAAAATATAGTGGAAGAACTGGACCCGGAAGGGGAGGTATACGAGGGTAACTCGGAGAAGGTGAGATACGAAGGGGGTGTGGATGCTCCGGAAACGTGGACCAATCCCCCGGAGCCGGGATCCCTGGAAGCCACAGAATTTATAGAAAACCTCATCCCAGTTGGGGCTACCGTTTATTTGGACCTCAACGACCTCTCCATAGGGGGGCAGACTGGACGCCCGTACCGCGGTGCACGTGAAAGGTTGATTGCGGTAATTTACGTGGAGATCGAGGGATGGTGGGTCAATGTCAACGCTGAGCTATTGCGGTGGGGTATGGAAGAATATCCAGAATTTGACTGGCTTAAGTATATCTACTACCCATCGGAGTGGGACCCATACGAATGGCTCGAGGATAACTATCCCTACGTCCGGGGTTATACCCCGCCACCGCCGCAGTCAGTGGATGTGGACATTTCACCCGGTTACCAGAGCGGTGTGCCAAGGGCCATGCTTACCTACGCGGTAACCGTCACGAACACTGATAATGAATTGGATGGTTATTATTTGAGCGTCAGCGATAGTGCCGGTTGGGCCCCGACGATCTCGGAGAATTTGCTCGAGAACATTGAACCTAGTGAGAACAGGATAGTTACGCTAAGCGTCACCATTCCTGAAAACGCAGTAGGTTACGCCGATGACAACATAATCGTCATCGTAACTTCGATGGCGGATAACACGATGAGCGATAACGACTCGTGCATTACGCATGCAGTTTCGCCGAAAGCCGAGTTCAGCCTCGCCACCCTGTATGATGTCAACTTGGACTTGAACCATTGGATCGAGAATGGTTCGAAGCTAGTGGCAAAGTTCTACAAATATGACAATATCACTTTACAAGCGGAAAACGTCATTGACGAGTTTTCACCGCCCAAACATATTGAAAACATTGAGAACCTCCCGCATCCCCTGGACCTGCCCGTTGAGATAGTTACGCTAGTTTTGACCACTGATAACACCGAGAACGTGATCTCGACGATAGCGAGCTTCACCGTCCGGAAGGTCGACCTGGAGATGAGGTCCATGGATATACCGTTTTACTGGTCGATGGCCCCACCGGGGTCGGAAGAAAGGTTGGACCTTGAGACGGAGTTCATGGAAATACCATTCTACTGGGCACAGACCCCGTCCTGAAGTGACCGGCGGCCAGTCAATTTGAGTTTCGGACGTCAGTGGGGCCCGATTTTTTATTTTTCAAATGAATTTAATCGAATGGGAGTGCTCGAATTACTTCCCACTATCTGATTTTTTATCATCTAAAAGCTGGCAGTAAAATTTTTACCACCTAACAAGGATTACTTCTGGAAGGAGTCGTGATAATTGTGAAGGTGGTTTTTTGAGAAATATCGTTAGAAGTGACCACTATTTCAAGGAGCCGGGGCCTGATAACACGGATGAGGTTATCGAGGCTGTTGCAGAAAGGCTAGAGGAAACTGGAATAAAAACCGTAGTAATCGCGAGCGACTCGGGCGAGACCGCGCGAAGGCTCAGCAAGAAAATTAAAGGGAAGGTTAAACTCGTCGTCATTTCGATGCGGACTTTAAATGGGGAAATCAAGGCGGAGCTCAATAAAATCGGCGCCGTCATCTATGAAAACTGCACTCCCGCCTTTCGAGCGAAGGACTTGGTTCCAGCGAAGATTGTCTATTATACGCTCGGACAAGGTTTCAAGGTCGCCGTCGAGGTTGTGACCATGGCCACTTCCGAAGGGGCAGTAAAACCATCTGAAAACGTAATCGGAATCGGGGGAACTGGGGAGGGTGCTGATACGGCATTAATTGTGAAAGCAGCGACCCCTGAGGACATGCTGGGAAGTGATACAAATAAACGATTGGAGATACGCGAAGTTATCGCCATGCCTCTCGCCAAAAGATGGTGGTAGATGGGGACTTGGCTTAAAGCCAGGATAATATGACATTAAGGTAGTCCCGCCGGGCACCACGTGATCCCAATGGGGTGGAAGGAAGAAGAGGAGCTTGAAAAGAAGCTGCAAAAAAAGCGCAAGAAGTACCGTGCGGTCTATCGTAAGGCCCACAAAAGAGGGCGCTAGTTTTATTGCTTTACCAGAGAAAGCTTTTTCTGCGGGGGTGCCTGAGCCTGGTCAAAAGGGCAGGACTTAAGATCCTGTAGCCGTAGGGCTTGCAAGGGTCCGAATCCCTTCCCCCGCACTATAGCTGGTGAACCATGGTCAAAATTTTGGAAGTCGATAGCCAATCCCCTCAGGTCGAAGCGATCGCTGAGGCAGCTACTACGATAAGAACTGGCGGCCTGGTAGTGTACCCAACTGAAACTGTTTACGGCCTTGGGACCGACGCATGCTCAAACGAAGCTGTGACGAAAGTTTTTGCCACAAAGACAAGACCATTGGAGGACCCAATTCCTGTCGCGGTCAATTCGTTTGAACTAGCTAATCGAATCGCTGAGCTAACGCCAATTGCCGAGCTCGCTTTCAAAAAATTTCTGCCCGGACCGCTCACTTTGGTGGTTAAAGCCAAACCGGGAAAAATCTCTGAACTCGTAACCGCTGGCACCGAAAACGTTGGGATAAGGGTGCCGGACCATCCAGTTGCGCTCAAGCTCATCGAGTTTGTGGGCGGCCCGATCACAGCAACCTCGGCAAATCTTTCGGGAAAGCCAGCGCCAATTTCGTTAAGGGGGGCGCTCGAGCAGCTGGGCGAACACGTCGACGTGGCGCTCGACTCCGGCAAATGTAAACTGGGTAAGCCATCGACCGTTTTGGACCTTAGCTCTGATCCCCCACGAATCCTCAGGGAAGGTCCGATATCGGAGAGAGAACTCTCAAGAATTCTCAAATGAGGGCATTACCCTCGTTTCGACTGCCTCGCGATCGAAGCCGCGAAGATCCCGGCCCCAAAACCGTTGTCTATATTGACGACCGCGAGCTTGGGGGAGCAGGTCTGAAGCATCGTCATGAGAGCCCCTGCACCCTTCAGCCCCACCCCATATCCGATTGAGGTCGGCACTCCAACAACGGGCACGTCAACCAAGCTCGAGACAAGGGAGGGTAGGGTTCCCTCCATCCCCGCAACGACCACGATGGCCGTTACCCCCTTCTCGACCATGCGCCTAAGAGGTTTGAACAATCGGTGGATTCCGGCAACGCCAACATCATAGGCTTTCAGCACTTCACAACCCATTACCTCGGCCGCGACCGCCGCTTCCTCCGCGACCGGCACGTCAGCTGTACCAGCCGCGAGTACCCCTATCTTCCCCCTCTTTGGGAAACGATGACCCTTCTTTTTGACAACGATAGTCCTAGCATTAGGATTGTAGTCAACCTCGAAGTCCCTCCGAAGCCTTGATTGAATCAATTTGAGGTGTTTTTTACTCACCCGGGTTACTAGAGCGTAGCCGCTCGTGCTCGCGAGGACAACCGCAGAATTAGCAACTGTTTTAGGGTTCTTTCCCTCTGCCAGCAACACTTCTGGAATTCCAATTCGGTGAATCCGCCCGACATCCAATCTCGCTAGGTCGCCGATCGCCTTTATGTTCAGGACCGCCAACTTTCGTTTGGCTTGCTTAGCGGTGATTTTTCCAGCCAGTAGTGCATTGAGCACACCCTCGACATCGGTAATGAGTTCCTTTCGGCCTTTGGCCCCCATGAGACCACGCTTCGCTTATCCTAGGTCGCTAGTCTTTAAATTATGATGCGACGAAGTTTCAAGGGGACGATTATGGAAATCGGGTTATTAGGAAAAAGCGTGAATGCACCGAAGTTCTTGGGGGTGCTTGAGAAAGAGTTTAATTGGTTTATTTCTTACACCCTGCTGCTCGCCGAAAAGCACTTTGAGGACCCGGAAAGCAAGAAAATTTTCATCGCGGTCGTCCTCATAGGCGATTACCTCTGGGACCTCCACACCCTTCGATTCGAGGAGGTCATCTACGAAAAAAATCGCACGCGAAGGCGCAAGATAGCAACACCTCCGCAAGCTGTTGTCGATAAGGTCCTCGCCGAGCTCCGCGCAGCCTTCGAAAAGACGAAAGAGCTGCCAGCCCAGATAAAAAAACGTCTGAAGGAAGCCCAAGAAACCCAGGCAGCGAAGTGACGCTACCTCGATAGTTCCTTTGCCCTTCTCGCGGCAGCCTTCACCGCATCTCTGAGTGCATCAGCTACCTTTCGCTCTTCTAGCACTTTGATCCCCTCGATCGTCGTCCCCTTTGGGGTGCACACCATCCCTGTTAACTCCTCCAGCGTCTTCCCCTCGCGCAAAATTACTTCACCTGCCCCCTTTGCGGTTTGCGCGGCGAGCTTGAGTGCTATCTCGCTCGATAAGCCGAGCTCAACTCCAGCTTCTTGCAGGGCTTGTACGATGAAGTAAAAATATGCTGGGCCGCTCCCACTCAGCCCCGTGACCACATTCATCAACTTTTCATCCACTTTGAACGTCATGCCCATGGCGGCTAGGAGCTTCTCAATTAATTCCTCGTCTTCTTTCGAAGCTCTGGTGCCGAGCGAGAAACAAGAAGCCATCTCCCCGACGAGTCCACAAATGTTTGGCATTACCCTTATCACCCGCCCGCGCGTTCTAGCCTCAATAAATTTCGTCGAGACCCCTGCCGCGACCGAAACGAACAATTTGCCCTTTGAGAACTCCTTTGTCTCTTCCAGCACGGATTCAACGACGTCCGGCTTCACGGCGATGAAGATAACGTCACAATGTTCCACTAACTTTTTGCTGTCAGTCGTCGTCTCGATCCCGAACTTCCCAAGCTCCCCGAGTTTCTCATCGCTCACGTCGCTGGCAACAAGCTCCTCCGCCCGAAGCGCGCCCGCATTTAGGAGGCCCTTTATAAGGGAGCCCCCCAAGTTGCCGCATCCGATGAAACCTACTTTCATCTCATTCCCGCATCCATATCGTTCAAAGATATTAAAGCGCTAACCTCGGAAGTCTTTTAGATTTCAAGTGCCAGTTTTAATCGGGCCGCCGTAGCTCAGTTGGTAGAGCGCCACCTTGGTAAGGTGGAGGTCGCGAGTTCAATCCTCGCCGGCGGCTCCAGAGCTCCGCGACCCACATCCCCTTCCCACGTTTCGACTCGGCGCAACGCCTGACCCATACATCAGACAAACATGATGAACCCCAAACTGTCACACGTGTAATTGAAATCATGCGGTCCACCGTGAGTTACAGAGATGTTTTAGTTATCAAGCTTGAAACATATGTAAAAGGAAACAAACGTGCTTTAAATACTGGTACCTAGAATGAAGTTTGGTGAACCCGTGCCTGTGCCGTGGTTGGAAATAATCGTTTCCATGGTTTTTCTCGTCGCCCTATTTTTGATGTCCGCGATAAAGGTCCTGCGGGAGTACGAACGGGCGGTGAAATTCAGGTTGGGCAGGTACGTTGGGATCAAGGGGCCTGGGCTATT
>JAGMBM010000008.1 GCA_023129675.1 Hadesarchaea archaeon
CGTTATCATTCGCGAATAAGAAGTATCCATGAGCGGGGATAGTTAAATTTATCCAAGTAATGTTCAGAGTGGAGATGTTGTCAGATGAATTTACTAATCTCACCCTCAGCTCTTCACTGCCACCGTAGAGGTTTCGTAGGTCAATGTCTGAGCTTGTTGGATTGTAGAGTTCTATGAATCCACCGCCCGCTGGGCCCCCGATGCTGACCTCGCTGATGACCACATTAGTCGCTATCGGGTCACATGGGATCATCGTCAGACCTGTGGCTGTAAAGCCTGACATACTTTCAAAATATGCATCCTCGGCCGACATGTTGTTGCCGAAGATGTAGGGTATCGAGCCGAAAGTCGCGAAGACGATCCAAGCAAGGGCGACGAGTACCATGGCTTTGCCCAAGGTTATCTCCGCTGGCTGAAAGCGCTGCCTGATGAAGAAACCCAATGCGATGGAGATGGCTGCGGGGACTATGAAATACGGAAGCAAGTCGACCTCGTTGGCTAGAAACGCTACTGGGGTCGGCGCCAGCATCACTGCGCCCAAGACGAGCAGGATGAAACCCAAGAAATGCAGCACTTTTCAACCTCCAGCGGTAATACCCTCACCTAAAGTATTTATAAGGGATTGCCACTCGGAACCCAACCGTAGGTTTAAAACTTGTGCACTTGATGCTTAATCGTGATGGTGGGATGAGGGAAACTCAGCGCGCGTTATCCGAAATCCTCGAACACCTACAGGTTTCCTCGAAAAAGCTTAGAAGCGAGCAGGTGGATGGTTTTATAGACGCGTTGCTCGGTGCAAAGCGAGTTTTCGTCGTGGGAGCCGGGCGCTCAGGACTGGTCGTGAGGGCCTTTGCCATGCGCCTGATGCACCTAGGTATAGACGTCCACGTGATTGGGGAGACGATAACCCCTGCGCTTCGAGACGACGATTTTTTGGTGGCCCTTTCCGGTTCAGGTAAAACAAGTTTCGCCGTTAGCGCCGCAAAAATTGCCAAGAGGATAGGTACAAAAATTGCCGTTATAACTTCCTATCCACGATCCACCTTGGCGAAGCTGGCCGATCATATCATCACGCTCCCAGGCCGAACTAAAATCGCAGCTATGGAGAGCTACCTGGATCGGCAAATTGTTGGTGAATACGAATCGCTTGCGCCCATGGGTACGCTCTTCGAGGTCACGGCACTCGTCTTCTTAGATAGCGTAGTCGCAAGTCTCATAGTCAAGCTGGGTAGAAAAGAGGAAGAGCTCCGAGCACGCCATGCCACCATCTAGTAATCAGACTTCTTCCCCGGAGAACCTCTGGAGTACCTCAACCCACGCGGTGTCGAAACCCTGTTCATCCTTTGGCCTGAACTTTCGCGAGACCCTCTCGCGCGTGCTTTTGATGAACCCATCGATTTGTTCCTGTTTGTATTCTCTATTCACCACGCGTTTGATCACCGAAAGCTCGCTCCCGGTCTCGAGTGCCGCAACCATGCCTTGGAGCGCCTGCATGTACCCTCGCCCGAACTCATCGTTGGAGTCAACTCTGCTCTTGGTTTGCTCGAGCCATTCCCGCACCTTTTTTGTATCCTTTTCCCTGAGGGCTCGGACGAAGGGTTTCAGGTCCAACTCCATGCGATCACAAACTTCGAACCAAAAATTAAGAAATCTCCCAGGCTATAACAGTTTCCAACGCGGGGCGGGGCCCGTCATGAAAAGTAGTCTAGTGTAACCACTAGGCGCACACCGCACAGATTTCTCGTGGCAGAGGTAGTCAGGGTACCGCAAGAGTGGCTTACCTCACTCTCGAACTGTTTCCAAAACACTAAGGGCGTTCCATATCGTCGTCCGGGTGTGAACGGGCATATTCGGGTCGTTGCTTATCTCGTCGAGAATCATCGTCGCAGAAGAAGCATTGACTACAGGGTCGCCCTCCTTCTTCAACAGGATATCCCTAGCTTCATTCGCAGATCTTCGGATGTTGCGGGGGACTGAGGTGTCCTCTGCCACGCGCGCCATGATTTCCGCTACTTGCCTTAGCTTGGCATCCGAGGACACGGTTACCACCTGTTCGCATAGCTAATCCAGCTTATTTTAAGGATGGACCTTCATAAAGGTTTGGGGTTGGATGCAGGACGAGAAGATAGCGAAGATAACGGAGATGCTTCTCGGTGGAGGAAAGATGCTTTCAGTTCACTGCGGTGCTTGTAAGGGGCCTCTCTTCCAGTTTGAGGGGAAAGTTGTGTGTCCCGTGTGTGGGGAGAAGGCCGTGATCGCAAAAGCCGAGGTTAAGCCCAAAGCTGCTCCCGCCGAGAAGGTCGAAAGCGTCCTGCGCACCAAGCTCAACTCACTCGCTGAAGAGCTCGCAAAGGA
>JAGMBM010000080.1 GCA_023129675.1 Hadesarchaea archaeon
CTCGGGAGAGCCACCGCGCTGGAAGAGGAGGAACGGTCTTCGATCGGGGCTCTTCGCGGGGAAAGGGAAAAACTTCGAAGCAGGGCTGGAAGCCTCAAGGAGAAAGCAGGTCGTCTAGAGAATACAATAGGGCAACTCGGCGATGAATTACAGGCATGCAGGGTCGAGGAGGCCTCGCTGCGGCCCCAACTCGAAACCATCGAAGGGGAGCTAAAACAAGTCAAGATAGGGGTTGAAATCGTCCATGATGTTGACCGGGCCAAGCTCGAACGAAGAGTTGAAGCTCTAGAAGCAGAGCTCGAGGCGCTCGGTCCCGTGAACTTCCGGGCTATCCAAGATTTCAGAGATGCTGAACGCCGTTATAACTCCGAAAAATTAAAGCACGACAAGCTGGTCGCGGAGAAGCAGGCCCTCCTTGATTTCATGCGGGAGATAGATGAGAAGAAAAAAGAAGTGTTCATGCAAACTTTCAACGAGCTCTCACAACACTTCAGCAAGATTTTCAGCGAACTATCGCCGGGAGGCGTGGCGAGGCTGGCCCTAGAAAATGAAGAGAATCCATTCGAGGGCGGGCTCGAGATCGAGGCCAAACCAGCTGGCAAGGAGGTCACTCGGGTGGGGATCCTCTCGGGCGGGGAAAAGGCACTAACCGCGCTCGCTTTTATCTTCGCCCTCCAGCGCTTCCGACCCACCACCCTCTACGTGCTTGATGAGATCGACGCCCACCTCGACCCCCAGAACCTTCATCGTGTCGCGGAGATGATTCGCCGATCCACGCGCGAGTCGCAAGTCATCCTCGTCACGCTGCACGATTCGATGATGTCCGTGGCCGACCGTTTGTTCGGCGTCACGATGGATAAGAGCGGGGTGTCTCGCCTGTTCTCGGTGGAGCTAGCGGGGCTTGCAGCGTGAGGTGAAAAGATGGCGACAATCGCCGATCAACCCTTCCAAATCTTGCTCGGGCTGGTGCAGGAGCACAAACTCGACCCATGGGATGTCGACATCGAGAAGCTCGCCGGTGTTTACTTGCAACGCGTGCGGGAGATGCAAGAATTCGACCTTCGCGTCTCGGGACGGACGCTGCTCTCGGCTTCGGTGATTCTGCGGATGAAATCCGATTTCGTGCTCAACGGGCGGGGAGGGTCGGTCGCAGAGGAGGGGCTCGAGGAAGTGTTCGACCTCGACTTGCCGGAGCTCGGGCAAGTGACCATCGTGCAGCGCTCACCCCGCAAGATCACACTTCTCGATCTCTTGGGCTCGCTGCAGGAGGCACTCAAAGATATCCCGGTGCGGAAACCCCTCCAAAGGAGGAAGCTGGAAAAAATCATGCAGACGCTCAGCGAGTATCACATAAACATCGAGCGGTACCTCGAAGAGTTATATCAGCGAATAAAAAGTCTCGTCGCCTCAGGGCAGGAGGTCCCGCTCTCGGCGCTCGTCCTCGAACGAACTAGGCTCGCGGTGGCCAGGACCCTTCTCCTCCTATTGTTCCTCAACATTCAGGGCAAGGTGGTGCTGCAACAACCCGAACCATTCGGTGAAATATTCGCTTCTGTACCGGTGGGGGTGGAGTAGCATGGGAGCCAAGGAAGATTGCTCGATTATCGAAGCTGCCCTCTACGTGGCCGACCGCCCGTTGACCCTGGGCGAACTGCAGGGGATTCTGAAAACATCGTCCGAGACCTATGCGCGCAAGCTCGTGGAGGAGCTCATCGCTGAGTACGGAAAGCGTGGAGGTCCGCTCGTGCTCGCTGAGGCCTCGCGGGGAACCTTTTCGCTCCGCCTCCGTGAGGAGTACATACCGAAGCTAGAGGGGGTGGTGCCTAAAGCTAGGCTCTCGCGGGGGGCACTGAAGACCCTCGCCATGATCGCCTACAAGCAACCAGTCTATCAAGCGAGGCTCGCTGACCTCCGGGGCAGCCGAGTTTACGATCACGTTAAGCAGCTGGGGACGCTCGGCTTTATCGAATCCAAGCCCTTCGAACGTACGAGGGTGCTCCGGACCTCACGGAGGTTCGCTGGCTACTTCGGCTTCGATGACGATATGGACAATATCCGTGAGCGAATTGAGGAACTCATGCGGTAAGGACTTTTTATACTTGTGCACAGAAAAGTTGCAAGCGGTGCTTAAATGGCCAAGTGGCAGGGTAGATCGCTGAAGAAGTCGAGCGGGGGGCGAATATGGGCAAGCCGGAAGAAGCGCAGGCGGGAAATGGGGAGTGAGTTCGTCGAAACCAAGCTCGGCCCGACAAAACGGATCAAGCGGCGTGCCCTTGGTGGTGACATAAAAACCAGTTCGCTCGGTGCCGATGTCGCCAACGTCGTGGACCCAAAAACAGGCCAGGCAAAAAAATCGAAGATACTCACGGTCGTCGAGAATCCCGCTGACCCCCACTTCGTCCGCAGAAATGTTCTGACGAAGGGGGCGATAATTGAAACCGAACTCGGCCGCGCGCGCGTGACCAACCGACCTGGACAGAGCGGCAGCATCGATGCCGTGCTGCTTGAGGCTAAACCCGTTGAAGCTGAGAAACCCGCTGAGAAGCCAGCAGTGCCCAAAGAAAGGTCATAACACTTGTTGTTTCTCTTTACCCACTACGTGTACGACCTTCCATCTTCGCTTTTTCAGCTCCCTTGCTATGAAGCGACGATGACATGCGTTTGGGCTGGATTCGACGCACATGATTGCTAAGGGCTTCTCGCGCGCGAGTTTTATCAGTTCCTTCAACGCTTGCTTGAACTCATGAGTCCGGGTGTAGACCTCGTAGCCCCCACGATATCCGCCGAGCTCTCGGATGTGGACATAACCTATCCCCTTCGTGGGGAGGGTCCGCTGCAGGCTCTCCTTCATGAACTCCGGCCACTTTGAGGTCGGGAAGTGTCGGACATCGATGATGAGCTCGATACCGAAGCGCTTGAGGAGCCCCACGAAGTCGTCGAACTTGCGGTTCCCATAACCGACCGTGAATATCTTAGGCATATGAGGTGCCCTGTCACAGCTGTGACATATTAAGCCCCAAGTTTTTTAAAACCGCCGACCGAACTTCGTGCGATTTGCATGCCCCAAATTCAAGTAACGTTAACTCCCGCCGAGTCGAAGCGGCTAATTGCGAAAGCTGTGGCCGCCCTCCCCGAGGTCAAGCGAGCCCTCCGAAGAGGGACGATCGTCATTGGGCTAGGCACAACCAACGCTCGCGTCGCCGAGGAGTTACTCGGGAGGAAAATTGAGCGTGAAAAATTCGTGGCGGGCGTAGTTCTGCCGAAGGGAACCTGCGTCGTCCCCCGCGAGCAACGCAGGGGCGAGATTATCATCCGCAGGGGCAAGCCCATCGAAACCAAGTCCGACGATGTACTCCCCGAGCTCACGGCCGACGATGTCTTCATCAAGGGTGCCAATGCGCTCGATGCCAGCGGCATGGCGGGAGTTTTCTTGGCATCGGGCTGGGGAGGCACGGTGGGCAGGGCGCTGGGGACGGTGGTAGCGCGGGGCGTGAACCTCATCATCCCTGTGGGGCTCGAGAAGTTCATCCCCGGCTCGATCCAAGGGGTCTCCAAAACTGCTGGAATCTTTCGCACTAGCTACGCCACCGGCTGCCCCCTAGGCATTATGCCCGTTGTGGGGAAAATCATCACCGAGCTCGAGGCCTTCGAAATCCTGACGGGTGGGGAGGCTATCCCCATGGGCAAGGGAGGCATCTCGGGTGCCGAGGGGAGCATTACCTTGCTCGTTCGAGGGACACCTAAACAGCTCGGCAAAGCCCGAAGACTGATAAATGGTATAAAGGGCGAACTGGGTACGAAAGTGGAAACCGAATGCAAAACCTGCAATCAACAAGATTGTTGGCTCAGAGAAAGTTAGCTCTTCCCCTCATAAGTGCGAAGTTTGAGTCGGTGGTCGGTGGTCGGCCCCGCTAGGCTGCCCGTTACCACCTCGTCGACGCTGTGGACGACGCCGCCCCATTCCTCAATCGCAGAGCGTATTGTGCCATAATCTAGCTTACCTTCAACGGTGACCTTGAGGGTCTCGGTGTCCTTGTCAATCTCGATGAGCGTCACGTTCACCCCGTCGACGCCCGGCATCGAGCTGAGCTTCGTCGCGAACTCCGGCAGTGTGGGGCTGTGCGGCTTAAG
>JAGMBM010000081.1 GCA_023129675.1 Hadesarchaea archaeon
CGGGAATGCAAGGTTCCCCGGACGCTCGACGAGATTGCAGATGTCTCGCGGGTGACCAAGAAGGAAATCGGGCGGAGCTACAGATTCATCGCTCGTGAGCTGCTCATCCACCTGCGCCCGACGAGTCCGATCGACTACATCCCGCGTTTCGGGTCTGAGCTGGGGCTTAGCGGCGAGGTCCAGTCGAAAGCTATCGAGCTGCTCAAGGAGGCGACGAAGAAGGGGCTGACCTCTGGGCGGGGGCCGACGGGTGTGGCGGCTGCGGCAATCTACATCGCGAGCGTGCTGTACGGCGAGCGGCGGACGCAGCGGGATGTGGCAGATGTTGCCCGCGTTACAGAGGTCACCGTACGTAATAGGTATAAGGAACTTTGCGAGAAGCTGGGGCTAGATGTTGAACTTTAGAGCTTTGTTTTTCCCTTATTTTTACTTTTAATGCATTTTTTCCCCTTTGTTTTTTTGAATACTTTAGGTAGCCCTGGCTCTGGGCGCCTGCGGAAGGCAAAAGTAGCACTGGCTCAAACGTTTAATCGATGCCGCGCGGAACCTACGTGCTCCTCACCCACGTGCCCTACGACCTCGTGCTGAGCGTTGGCGAGCTCGGCAATCGCTCCTTTAAGGCGGGCTACTACGCCTACGTCGGCTCGGCTCTCGGCGGCCTCGAGGCACGTGTCGGGCGCCATCTGAGGCAAAAGAAGCTCGCGCGCTGGCACATCGACTACCTACTCGCTCGAGCCCGTGCGGTCGATGTCGTCGTCGCAGAGAGCGAGGAACGAAAGGAGTGCGCGGTCGCAGGGGAGCTCGCGAAGAACCTCTCAAGCATCGGGGGTTTCGGCTCGAGCGATTGCAAGTGCGAGAGTCACCTCTTTTACAGTCCGGACCCCCGTGAGCTGCTCCGACAGGTATTGCTCGGGTTCAAAGCTTGTGGGCTCAAGCCGAAGAAAGGTGTTAGATACGGCTAAGCAACGACGTGAGCGAAAGCGCGAGCATTTTTACCGCATGGCGAAGCGAGCGGGCTACAGGTCGAGGGCAGCCTACAAGGTCAAGCAGCTAAATGAACGCTACAATCTGTTGCGACGTGGCGATGTCGTCGTCGACCTAGGGGCTGCCCCCGGGGGGTGGCTTCAGGTTGCGCGCGAGGAGGTTGGCGAAGGGGGGTTCGTGCTGGGCGTCGACCTT
>JAGMBM010000082.1 GCA_023129675.1 Hadesarchaea archaeon
GATCATTGGTTTGGTCATCTTCGTTTCGTAGCGGAAGATATTGACGATCTGGTAGATTTTGATCGGGAGGTCGGCATGGGAGCGGATCCAGAGCGCGAACATGGGATAAATGGAGGTTTCACTCGTCGGGCGCAACGCGAGCTTGACATCGAGCTTGTCCCGCCCGCCGTGCGTCACCCAGTAGACCTGCCCCTCGAACCCCCGGATGTGCTCAGCTTCCTTCCTGAAGATGTTTTCGGGGATGAGCTGGGGAAAGAGTACCTCTTGATGGCCGCTCTGCTCAAGCAGCCCGCGCATGATTGCGAACACGAAATTGCGAAGCTTCAGCCCGTGGGGAAGCCAGACGAAGAGCCCTTTAACCGGGTAGCGGGTCTCCATGATGTCGGCACTGCGCAAGATGCCGCTGAACCACTCGCTGAAGTTGTGTTGTAAACGTTCGCGTTTCATCTAAAACACCCAAAGGAGACCCCACCTTTTAAGGTGGGGAGGAATTGGGACTGAATACTTTCGGCGACCTCTCCCCGAAAATCGCTTGAGAGCAAGTAGTTTGATAGAAATTGGTAGCCATGCAGAAATGCCTCGTCTTGAATACGCTCCCACTGACCGAGATCAAGCGGGCGAAACTCAGAGAAACCTACGGCTCCTTCCTCCAGATGACCCAGAAATGCTTCGCTTTGGTCGAGACCAGCAAAGTCAAAAGCAGCACCGAACTGCACCGCCTGACCTACCGCGAGCACCGAAAGCGGTTCGGCGTTGCAGCGCAGCTTGTATGCGAGGCCCGACGTTACGCCTGGGGAGTTCGCAAGACCGCCAATCGGATTAACTATGTAATCGTCCGCTTCGACCGGCACCTCTTCAGCCTCAAAACCACTCGAAGGGGTAACCCAGCTCTGAGCGTTCGCGCAAATTCCGAACGGGTTGGTCTGCCCATTGCTCAAGACGGGGGTTGGCGTCGGCTCCAAACCCACCTCGGGGCTGGCTGGGAGATTAGCTCCGTGATTATGAAGTTCAATCTCAAGTTCCTCGTCGCCCTGCGAAAGGACGATCCACAGAAGCGAGAAAGCCCGAATGTGCTGGGGGTGGACATCAACGCTGGCAGCGTTGCCGTAACCATCCGTAGCGCCAAGGGCAAAGTACTGAAGCAACTCTATCTTGGGCAGGACTTGGCGAGGATGCAAGCGAAGTTTGAGCGACGAAGGGCGAAGCTTCAGGCCCATCGAGACACACATAGTCAAAGCAAAGCTGGCAAGAAGCTCAAGCGCTTCAGCCGACGGCAGCGGAACTACACGCGAACGCGATGCTGGCAGCTCGTGGGCGAGCTGGTCAAACTGGCAAAGCGGTTCGACGCCAGAATAGCAATCGAGCGCCTCAAATACCTGCGGAAGCGTCGGGGCGAGTGGGGCAAACGTTCGCGCAAGAAGGTGAACCGAATCCCCTACGGGTTCCTGCGGTTCGCCCTCGAACATAAAGCCGTGCAGGAAGGAATAACCATTGAAACCGTGAGCGCACGCTACACCTCGCAGACATGTCCCCGATGTGATCTCGTGAACAAAGCTAACCGCCGAAACTTCCATTATTTCAAGTGCATTCGATGCGGGTTCGAGGCAAATGCAGATCGAGTGGCTTCGCTTAACATCTGCCGCAGGGCGGGCGAACGTATGGTTACCTACGCTCAGGTTCCTGTGGTTGGCGGCGCAGTCAACCGCCGCGTCTTGTCCGATGATGGTGGTCGGCGACACTTGAATCACCTTGAGGGACAAGCCCCGTCCTTTAGGGCGGGGTAGTTGACACCAATTTCACCAGCTTATACATTCACCGAACTTGGGTTTAAATACAGATCGAAGATTTAGTCGTAATCAAGTGTATAATAGGAATCATGGTTGTTTTGTGAGTAGCTTACACCTATCTTTTGTCACCAGCACCATGTCCTCCCAACGGGCGCCACCCAAACGTGGCACATATATGCCGGGCTCGACAGTGATGACCATTCCCTTGCGCAAGATATCTTTCGAGTCCGGAGCTAGACCCGGTGGTTCGTGGATATCCGTACCGACGCCGTGCCCCATGCCATGCGGGCAATACTTGGCGTAGCCGGAGCGGGAAATCACGGCACGCGCGGCCCTGTCGACCTCTCTAACTTTCATACCATCACGAACTCGCGCTATCCCAGAAGTCTGCGCACGCTTGACGATTTCAATCAGCTTGAGCTGTTTTTTAGTCGGCGAAAGGGCATAGGTCCGCGTCATGTCGGAGACGTAGCCCTCACAAATAGCACCCAAATCGATGACCAAGAGTTCCCCCCGCTTCAGCCGTTTCCTCGTCGCGCTAGCATGGGGTAACCAAGAATTTCTGCCCGACGCGACAATCGTGGGAAACGGTGTACCCTCGGAGCCAGCTATTCTCATCACGCGCTCGGCTTCCGCGGCAACCTCCAGCTCGGTTCGGCCAACCGCAACCGACTCCGCTGCGCAACGCATGCCATTCATAGCTATCTTTGCAGCCCTTTGCAGCAAGGTCACTTCTTCCTTCGACTTTATCTTCCGGAGCTTGAGCATGAGTTCTGGTAGCTCGCGGTAGCTCGCCGCGTAGGCAGCCCGTAATTTCCGCACGAACTCTCTCCCCCCGCGATCATAGCCAACGGCTCGGGCACCGAACTCTCGCAGGCAATCAACGAGGAGTTGCCGGGGCTCGCAAAAGCTTACCCGCTCTCCGGGTCGCAGGGGGGTCCTCCACCTTGAAAAGGCCCGAACATCGCGAATCCAGCCTTCTCTCTTGGCTTGGTCGAGCTCGAGCCTGCTGCAGATGAGCACGGGAGCTCCATCGGCGGGGACGATCACCGCCTTTGCCGCCGTCGTACCCGCTAGGTAGCGAGTGTTCTGGAGGGCTAGAAATGCGTCCAGCCCACGTTTGACAAGTTCAACCTTCAATTTCTTAATATGTTTTCTCAAATTTCAACCCGCTCAATCTTTAGGTTGCGGGGTAAAAATGTTCTCCGATGGCCGCCCGCAAACTCGAGCTGAGACGGCGTTACGGCGAAACCGCGCCCGTGTATGAACGGCGTTACGAGCAAATCCAGCGCGAGAAGTACGAAATCGTCACCGAGAATCTCCCCCGGGTTGGTAAAGTTCTCGACTTGGGTTGCGGAACGGGTATGCTCTTAAACGAACTCGCGCGGCGAAGCGGGTTCGTGGTCGGCATAGATTCATCGCCAGAGATGTTAGAGCTGGCGAGGAAACGGAGGAGTAGCGCGGCGCTCGTGCTCGCGGATGCCGATCACTTGCCGTTTGCAGATCGCAGCTTTGACGCGGTGGTCTCGGTAACCCTGCTTCAGAACATGCCGAATCCAGCGGCAACGGTGCGGGAGGTCGCGCGGGTCATAAAGCCCGAGGGGATCGTGATCATGACTACCCTCAAGCACAAACACTCGCTAGGCGAGCTTGAGCGCTGGATTCGGACAGCTGGTTTCAAGCCGCTCAGTTCAGGTGGGGTTGGCAGGGAAGATGTCTTTTGCATCGCGAGACGATAGCTGAAGTTTTTATGCTTTGGCCTAAACTTTATTGAGGGATGCGATTGAAGCTAGCCGTTATCGTGATCGACATGCTCAAAGACTTCGTTGGGGGTAAGTTGGGATTTGAGCGGGCCAAGACGATATTCCCAAACATCAGACGATTGCTCGATTTCGCCCACAAGCGAGGCATTGCGGTAATCTACGTCTGCGACGCCCACTCACATGAGGATCCCGAACTCAAACTGTGGGGGGAACACGCAATGGCCGGGAGCGAGGGTGCGCAGGTGGTGCCAGAACTCAAGCCCACGAAAAAGGACAGCGTTCTAGAGAAGCGTGCCTACGATATCTTCTTTAACACGGAACTGGATGAGATGCTTCGCGGGATAGGCGTGAAGAGGCTCTTGCTAACGGGCGTGGTGACGGAAATCTGCGTACAAAACTCCGCCGCCGGGGCATTCCTCCGCGGTTATGAGGTAACAGTGGCCAAGGATTGCGTGGCCTCGCCAGACGAGAGTGCCCACCGGGCCTCGCTTGAGTACATGAAGCGCATTTACGGAGCAAGGATAACCACTTCGAAAGAGTTCATTAAAAGCGGGGGGGGATGAGGTGCGATCTTTCCATGTGGCGTCGGATGAAGAGATCAAGCGCGGCAGAACAACTGATGTTTACTTCGCACGCACTAAGCAAATCCTCGACGCCAAAGGGTTAAACAAGGTCAAAGTCGTTGCCGAGGTGACGGCGAATAACTTGCCGCGCGATTGGCAGTGGGGGGTGCTCTGTGGAGTCGATGAGGTCGCCAAGCTTTTTGAAGGGCACTCCGTCGATGTTTACGCGATGCCAGAGGGAAGCGTCTTCCGCCCGCAGGACCACCTTGGGATGCGAATACCCGTGGTAGTGATCGAGGGACCATACGGGGAGTTCTGCGAACTCGAGACACCCTTGCTGGGGTTGCTCTGTCAAGTCTCGGGGATGGCGACGATGGCAGCTAGGCTAAGAAAAATCGTCGGCAACAAACTCCTCGTATCTTTCGGTATCCGGCGAGCGCACCCGGCACTCGCCCCCTTGCTCGACCGCACTGCTTACATTGGGGGGTTCGATGGGGTTTCGAGCTTGGTAGGGGCGAAGGCAATCGGGAAGGAACCGATGGGTACGATGCCCCACTCCCTGATAATAGCATTCGGCGATCAGGTCAAGGCTTGGCGAGCATTCGACGAGGTGATGCCCCAGAGGGTACCCCGGATAGTGCTTGTGGACACCTACTTTGATGAAAAAATTGAGTCACTCATGGCAGCTGAGGCACTCGGCAAGCGGTTGCACGGCGTTAGGCTAGATACTCCAGGCTCGAGGAAAGGCGATTTTGCGGAAATAGTTAGGGAGGTCCGGTGGGAGCTCGATACCAGGGGCTATGGTCACGTCAAGATAATGGTTTCTGGTGGGGTCAACGATAATAACATAAAGGGTCTAGCCGAGGCCGGAGCTGATGGTTTTGGTGTCGGGACCTCTATAACCAATTCACCGACAATCGATTTCGCGATGGACATCGTCGAGCTTAAAGGCAAACCGGTTGCAAAACGCGGCAAGCTTGGGGGCCGAAAAC
>JAGMBM010000083.1 GCA_023129675.1 Hadesarchaea archaeon
CGGTTTTAGTTCCCTTGGTCAAAAAAGGAAAAATTGTTGCAAAGCTTCCTTCGGCCGATGAAATACGGAAACGAGTTCTTGCACAACTCGAGAAATTGGAACCGCTCTAGGAGGTCAACGATGGTTCTTAAAAAAGAGAGGAAAATCCTTCCCAAGGCAAGGCGAATCGTGGTGAAGATTGGTACGAGTAGTATCACCGACAAACACTCTAGGCTCGCCCCGGCAAAGGTCGGGAAGCTGGTCGAGGAGATGATGAAACTGCGCGCCCGCGGGAAGGAAATCATCATCGTCTCGTCGGGCGCGATAGGAGCCGGCGTGGGGCGCCTCAACCTTGAACGCCGACCGAGGAATATGCCTTCACTGCAGGCGGCTGCGGCTGTTGGGCAGGGGATCCTGATACAAGTCTACTCGAAGTACTTCAGGGACTACGAGCAACACGTGGCGCAAATGCTGCTGACTGGGGAGGACTTCACGGACCCCAGGCGATATCGAAATTTCAAGAACACCCTTGCGACCCTGCTGAGGTGGGGGGTTATCCCAATCGTGAACGAGAACGATAGCGTGGAGGTCAAGGAGATAAGACTCGGCGATAATGACACACTTTCGGCGCACGTAGCGGTGGGGTCCGACGCCGACCTCCTCATAATCCTATCGGATGTGGAGGGGCTCTACGCAGGCAAGGGGAAGCGAAGGAACCTCATCCGAACTGTTGAGCGAGTGACGCGAGAGATCGAACGGCTCGCCGGTAGGGCCTTTCGCGGCTTCGGTGGCATGCTCACCAAGGTCAGAGCTGCTAAGATGGTGACGAAGGCCGGGATACCAGTGGTGATAGCCAACGGAGAGAAGAAGCGCGTGCTCGAACGCGTGATTGCTGGCGAAAGAATAGGGACAATCTTCCTCCCGGAGAGGGAAAAATGAGTGGGGTTGCCTCAAAAGCGATGGCTGCCCGCAGGGCATCGCTCAGGTTAGCAAACATCACAATCAAAACAAAAAATACAGCGCTCATGAACATCGCATCGGTCATCTCAAAAAATAAGAGAGCATTACTGAGTGCAAACGCGAAAGATGTCCAAGCCGCCGAGCGTCTTTTGAAGGCTCGGAAACTCTCCAAGGCATTCGTTCAAAGATTAAAGCTCAGCGATCACAAGCTGCGCAACTTGGTCGAGATGGTGAGAAGCGTCGCGAGGCTCGAGGACCCAGTCGGAAGGACACTGTACGCGATGGAGCTCGACCACGGCCTAGAGCTCTACAAGGTGTCGTCCTCGATTGGTGTAGTCGGAGCGATCTTCGAGGCGAGGCCCGATGTGCTGCCCCAGATATCGTCTCTCTGCCTCAAGTCTGGAAACGCTGTAGTTCTGAAAGGGGGAAGGGAGGCGAAGTATTCGAACGAGGCGTTCTTCGAGCTCATCCGCAACGTCAGCGAGCGGTCAGGTATTCCGCGCGGGTGGATCCAGCTCATCGAGGCGAGGCGGGAGGTGCGGGAGTTGCTTGGCTTGGACGAATATCTCGATTTGCTGTTGCCCCGCGGGAGCAAGCAATTCGTGAGGTACATCCAAGAAAACACGCGCATTCCCGTGCTCGGTCACGCCGAGGGGGTGTGCCACGTTTACGTTGACAAGCGCGCCGATCTCGAGCAAGCGCTGGAAGTGTGTTATGACGCAAAGGTTCAGTATCCCGCCGTCTGCAATGCAGTCGAGACCCTGCTCGTGCACCGCGCCATCGCGTCCCGCTTTCTACCTGAAATTGCGGAGAATTATCGCAAGGCCGGGGTTGAAATCCGTGGTTGTGAGCGAACGCGAAGGATCCTGCGGGGCATCAAACGAGCGACGGAGCGGGACTGGCGGACGGAATACCTAGACTTGATAATCTCGATCAAAATCGTGAACGGCATCGAGGAGGCAATTGAGCACATCAACACTTACGGGTCGAAGCATACCGACGCGATAGTTACCCGAGATCGGAAAGCTGCGCTCAGGTTCATGATGGGGGTTGATTCCTCGAGTGTCATGCTCAACGCTTCGACGCGGTTCAGTGATGGCTACCGCTACGGCTTGGGGGCAGAGGTGGGGATAAGCACCGGTAAAGTTCACGCGCGGGGACCGGTCGGGCTCGAGGGGCTGACGACCTCTAAGTTTTATCTCTTAGGCGGGGGGCATGTGGTCGCCACCTACCTAGGACCCAGCGCGAAACCATTTACCCATCGGCCACTTCCCAAGCGCTGGAGCGACATCGTGCGGAACCTCAAGAAGACGTGATTCGGGTGCTATCGTGAAGTTCAAGAAAGTCGTGGTCGGGGGGACCTTCGACTACCTACACGATGGGCACGCGGCAATTTTGACAAAGGCATTCGAGCTGGGGGAGCGCGTGCTCGTGGGCATTTGCTCCGACGAGATGCAGCTCTTGCTCGAGAAGGACTCGGCGGGCATCCAGCTGCTTGACTTACGGAAGCGGGCGCTGGAGGAGCTGCTGCGCTCCCGGGGGTGGCTGGATCGGGCCGAGGTGGCGGTGATCTCGGACGCATTTGGACCATCGCTCAAAGACAGCGAGCTTGAGGCGATAGTTGTGAGTCCCGAAACCCGGGCGCGCGCCGAGGAGCTCAACCGTCTCAGAACCTCAAAGGGGCTGAAGGCATTCGAAATCGTTGAAATTCCCTTCGTGCTAGCCGAGGACGGGAAGCCGATCTCGTCGATAAGGGTTCGTTATGGTGAGATTGATGTGCACGGGAAGCTGCTAAAGCAATCCCACCTTTGAGGTTGCGCATCAAACGAGAACCTAGCGCTCGAGCCGTCTGTCGAAGGCAACTTTTAAAGTCAGATGGGCGCTGTTTACTTTAAGGTGAAGAATGCATCCCTCGCACGATATTCGCGGCACAAGGGGCACTGAGTTGGCCGAACGAAAGATCGCGTTATGTATAACTGGAAGCGTTGCAGCGACAAAGTGTCCCGAGCTGGCCCGAGAGCTCATGCGCCACGGAGCTGATGTGAGGGTAGCGATGACACCTCACGCAACCCGATTGATAACGCCCCAGCTCATGCACTGGGCGACGGGCAACGAGGTCATCGCCGAGCTAACGGGTAAGCTAGAGCACGTCGAACTCGCGCAGTGGACCGATCTGATACTCACCGCACCAGCTACTGCAAACACGTTGAGCAAAGTTGCGTGCGCGATCGACGACACACCGGTTACCTCAGTCATTTCGGTGGCACTTGGCTTGGGTAAGCCGGTTGTCATGGTGCCGGCGATGCACGCATCGATGTACAAGCACAAACTCCTTCAAGAGAACCTTGCACAGCTGCGATCGGTCGGCATTCATGTCTTGGAGCCCCGCCTTGAGGAGGGTAGGGCTAAACTGCCTGAGGTTCAGGAGATCACAAGTCTTGTCATCGGATTGCTAGGCCCTCGCGACATGCAGGGCATGCGCGTGCTTGTCACCGCTGGCCCCACGATCGAGC
>JAGMBM010000084.1 GCA_023129675.1 Hadesarchaea archaeon
CGGATAACCCCGAAAGTGGATGATATCTTGGTAGATACTTGCGGTACGGGAGGCGATAAAATTAAAACATTCAACATAAGTACGGCCGCGATGTTTGTGGCTGCGGGAGCTGGAATTCGGATCGCGAAGCACGGCAATCGCTCGGTGACCAGCAAGGCAGGGAGTGCAGATGTCGTCGAAGCAATGGGGGTGCGGATCGACCTTCCGCCGGATGAGGTTCAGCGATGCATTGAGATGATTGGGATAGGTTTCATGTTTGCCCCTCGCTTCCACGGCGCGATGAAGTACGCTACCCCCGTACGACGGGAGATGGGCATCCGTACCGTTTTCAATATCTTGGGCCCCCTGACGAATCCCGCGAGCGCCCAGGCGCAGGTGATGGGAGTTTATAATGGAACGCTGACCGAGAAGCTCGCGCACGTGCTCCGCAGGCTCGGGTGTAAACGGGCAATGGTCGTGCACGGCTTGGATGGGTTAGATGAGATCTCCACGTTAGGTGAGACGCAAATTTCGGAGTTGAAAAATGGAGATGTGGGAACATACAAACTTAAACCTGAGGATGTAGGAATCGGACGGACGGGTACAGAGGCAATAGCGGGCAAGGATTTGGCGGAGAACGTGCGGATGTTGATTCGCGTGCTACGGGGCGAGCAAGGGCCGAGACGGGACATCGTGCTTTTGAACGCCGCGGCAGCCGTGGTCGTGGGGGGGAAGGCTCGTGACCTGCGCGAGGGCTTGGCGGTGGCTACGGATGCAATAGATTCAGGCCGCGCATACGAGAAGGTGGTCCAACTCGTTGAGGCTTCGGATGGTGACATTCAAAAGTTGAAGGATTGGGGGGCGAGCGTTTGAGCGTTTTGGAAAAGATAGTCAAAAACGTTCGAGCGAGCGTAAAGAGACAAGCTCGATTGAGGCCGATTGAGGCGATGAAGATAGGTCGCTCTTCAAAACGAAGTTTGATCGCAGCGATAGAGCGGGCACCGAGGGTCCCTTTGATAGCTGAGGTCAAGCGGGCCTCACCCTCGGCCGGTGACATCAAGCCCGATGCGGATGTGCTCGAGGCAGCGCGCGCTATGCTCAAGGGAGGGGCCATTGCACTTTCCGTGCTCACCGAACCCAAGTATTTCAAGGGAGATCCGAGTTTCCTGCGTGAAATTCGAAACATCGTCGAGGTACCGGTTCTCCGCAAGGACTTCATCGTGGACGAGTACCAGCTCCACGAGTCGGCTGAGCTCGGGGCCGATGCGGTCTTGCTCATAGCGAGGGTGCTAAAACAAGAGCTGCCCAGATTCGTGCATTTGGCAGAAGAGCTAGGAATGGAATGTTTGGTGGAAGTTACGAGCGTGGATGAGGTAAGGCTAGCTGTTTCAGCCGAGGCAAGACTTATCGGGATAAACAACCGCGATTTGGAGACGCTTAATGTCAATCTCGATCACACGAGAGAGTTAGCCCCCGTAGTCCCCGAGGACATGGTGTTGGTGAGCGAGAGCGGCATCCGCTTACCAGATGATGTGCGAGCAATGCTGAGGGCCGGGGCCGATGCAGTGCTCGTGGGTACCGCTTTGATGCAAGCGGATGATATAGAGAGAAAAGTTAGATCGTTAGTGGACGTAAGGTGAGCTTGTGGTCAAGGTCAAGATATGTGGATTTACGAACCCCGAGGACGTCAAGGTCGCGTGCGAACTTGGCGTCGACATGGTCGGGGCGATTTTGGTTCCAAAATCCTCTCGTTACGTGACAACAATGCAAGCGAGACAAATTTTAGATGCTGTTTCTGACGGCATTGCCAAAGTCGCGGTAATCATGCCAAAGGATTCAAGTGAAGTTGAAAAAATGGCGCGGGAACTGAAGCCGGATTACCTTCAAATTCACCTCACCTTTCCAGCTGGCAAACTCTTCGATCTCAAGGAGCGACTCGATACCGAATTGATCATCGTCACTCCAATTCCTCGAGAAATCGAAAATCGCAAGAAAATAATCGATCGAGCAATCGGGGTGGCAGAAGTTGCAGATTACGTTTTACTCGACACGAAGGGACCTAGCGGGGGTGGCACCGGCCTCACCCATGATTGGAGCTTAAGCGGCGAAATTCGCGAGGCCGTTAAGAAACCGATTTTTCTTGCAGGCGGCCTTAATGCGTCCAACGTTGGACAGGCGATAAAAATCGTACGACCGTATGGTGTCGATGTTGCCACGGGGGTGGAGTCCAGTCCGGGCAAGAAGGATGCGAGGCTCATGCGTGAGTTCATCGGGGCTGTGGGGGAAGCGTGATGTACGTAGACAAGTTCCCCTCGAAGGGAAAGTTCAATCACTTTGGCGGGCAATTCGTGCCCGAGACGCTGATGCCCGCGCTCGAGGATCTGGAGAGAGCTTACACAAAGCTCAAGGACGATCCAAAATTCAAGCGTGAGCTCGATTATTACCTACGTGAATATGCTGGTCGCCCGACGCCACTTTACCTCGCGGAGAACTTGTCGAAGCGAGTTGGGATGAAGGTTTACCTCAAACGCGAGGACCTTGCGCACACGGGCGCCCATAAAATCAACAACACGGTGGGTCAGGCCCTTCTCGCAAGATATATGGGGAAAACTCGTATGATTGCAGAAACTGGGGCCGGACAGCATGGGGTCGCCACCGCTACAGCTGCCGCGATGCTGGGGCTAAAGTGCGATGTTTATATGGGCACCGTGGACATGCAGCGCCAACGTCTCAATGTATTTCGAATGCGTCTGCTTGGGGCAAGGGTGATTCCGGTCAAGAGTGGTTCATGCACGCTGAAGGATGCCATCAACGAGGCCCTCCGAGACTGGACGACCAACGTTCGAACCACTCACTACTTGTTAGGCTCAGTAGTTGGGCCCCACCCCTACCCCACCATCGTGCGCGATTTCCAACGGGTAATCGGGCGGGAAACCAAGGAACAAATTTTGAAAGCCGAGAAGCGCTTGCCGGACGCGATTATCGCCTGCGTAGGTGGCGGAAGCAACTCGATCGGAATTTTCTACGATTTCCTTGACGATCCCGTTGAGCTCTACGGCATCGAAGCGGGGGGGAAGGGGCTCAAAACTGGTAAGCACGCAGCGCCGCTCTGCGATGGGTCTGAGGGGGTGCTTCACGGGTCCTATAGCTTCGTGATGCAGGACAGATTCGGGCAGATCTTACCAACCCACAGTATCTCCGCCGGGTTGGATTACCCAGGAGTTGGCCCCGAGCATGCGTTTATGAAGCTTCGGGGGCGCATTCACTACGACAGCGTTACTGATGACGAGGCCGTGGACGCGTTCAAATTGCTTTCCGAGACTGAGGGGATTCTGCCAGCGCTCGAGCCGGCACACGCCATCGCCTACCTGAAAAGGATGCCTCCAAAGTTCAGAGGGAAAATGGTGATAATCAACCTCTCAGGGCGCGGGGACAAAGATGTAGAGGTGGCTGCGGAAGCGGTGGGGGTCGAAGTTTGAGCCGAATCGGCGCGAAGTTCGAGGAGCTCGGGGGCAAAGGGGAGGGCGCGCTTATAGCATTCGTGACTGCTGGTGACCCAAAGCCAGAGCTAACGCCGCGGATAGTCCAGACACTTACCAAGCACGCGGACATCGTTGAGCTTGGAATTCCCTTTTCCGACCCAATCGCAGATGGCCCCACAATCCAAGGGGCGGCCGACCGAGCACTGAAGGCAGGCACGACTCCCGAGACCGTGCGGGAGGTAATTAGACAAATCCGTCGCACTAGTGAGGTCCCACTGGTGGTGTTGACTTACTTTAACATAGTGTTCAAACGCGGCGTCGACAAGTTCATGCGAGATTTCGCGGCAGCAGGGATGGATGGCATCGTAATTCCAGACCTACCAGTAGAGGAGGCCGGTGAAGTCCTGAAGGCGACGAAAAAGCAGGGGGTCGATCTGATTCTCTTGGTCGCACCCACAACCACTCCTGAGCGCCTCAAGCGTATATGCGATGCATCGAGTGGTTTTCTCTACGTTGTTTCCTTGCTCGGAGTGACGGGGGCTCGAGAGCGACTTTCCGGGTTAGTCAAACCGCTGATTGCCGATGTTCGAAAGATCTCACGGGTGCCGATCGCTGTTGGGTTCGGGATATCAAAACCCAAGCACGTTAAAGAGGTTATAAAGGCTGGAGCGGACGGAGCGATAGTCGGCAGCGCGTTCGTTAATTTGATTGCTAAAAATTTGGAGAATCCACAAAAAATGTTGCGGGAACTTGACCAGTTTGGAAAAACTTTGAAAGCAGCTGCACGTTTAACTCGTTAATTTAAGTATCATTTATCCAAGTT
>JAGMBM010000085.1 GCA_023129675.1 Hadesarchaea archaeon
GGCTTTTCTCGCCAGCTCCCGGTCGAAGGCAGCGCGGTCGATTACAAATGCCTCCACCTTGCCGCGAGTTATCTCGACGGGCTCGTTCGACGGGGGATAGAAAACGGCACGGCGAAGCTTGCCCAGCACCCATTTTCCTGGCTTGATTTTCAGCTCTCGAAGCCCGCCTATCCCCACTACGCCCGCGCAGCAGGCCGGGTTGCCCACTTCAGCATGCTCCTCGATGATTGCAACTTCAAAACCGTGTTGGGCAATCATCTCGCTGACGAAGCATCCCGCAGGACCACCGCCAACCACAGCGACATCTACTCGCAAGCCATCACCTTGCAACTTTTTAGGCAACCCTCCAGATAACCCTAACGAGTGATGAGATGCTAGATGTACTCGTGTACGTAGTCCTCGGCTTATTTCTCTTAATGGTGCCTGGCTTCCTCTTCACGCTCGTGCTCTACCCCCGCAGGGAGAGCCTCGATTTCTGGGAGCGCATGGGGGTGAGCTTGGGCCTGGGTGTGCTTGTGCTCATTTACCTCGGTTTTGTGCTCGCCCAGCCAGGGGTGAAAATGCTCACCTTAGTACCATTCATACTCGCCGTGCTCGGCGTGTGTGTGCTTTTTGTATTCATAGCGTACTGGCGCGGGGGGCTGGAGGTGGCCATAATTTATGAGCGCGCGTTGATGCGAAAGATAAGCAGACTGAGGCCGCCCAAGCCCAAGCCGGTTCCACCTGAGGAAAAACCAACCCCGCCCGAGCCGCTACCCCCACCCGAAGAGCTACCAGCCCCACCTGAAGAGAGACCAGCCCCACCCGAAGAGCGACCAGCTCCACCTGAAGAGCGACCAGCCCAACCGCCCCAACCCCCCGAGGAGAAGCGAGAAAGTGGCGAGGGTGTTTAAGTACAAGCAGGTCATCGTCGTTCGAGCCGATCTTGAGATGAGTCCGGGAAAGCTCGCGACGCAGGTTGCGCACGGTTCCGTGGCATCGGCTGAGCGAGCGAGGAGGGGGAAACAAGAGTGGTTCAAGGCTTGGCTGGGCGAAGGTCAGAAAAAAGTCGTTGTTAAAGTATCGAGCGATGAGGAATTGAGAGAACTCGAGGCGGATGCGGAGGAATTGGGCTTGCCATGTGAGTTGATCCGAGATTCAGGACTTACCGAGTTGCTCCCAAACACTACCACGGTTCTAGCAGTCGGTCCAGCGCCGTCCGAATTGGTGGACAAAGTTACTAGTAAATTGCCCCTGCTGTAGGTGTAGTCGATGAAGCTGAGCGAAGCCGGCGAAAGAGCCTTGGTTGAGTTGGCACGTAAAATCTGTAGGCGGGGCCCCCAAGTTAGAATTGGGATAGGTGACGATGCCGCGGCGATTGATATCGATGGCAGTTGTCTGGTCGCGACCACCGATATGCTCGTCGCAAGTAGACATTTCCCACCTCGGACGACACCCGAGCAGATGGCCCGCAGGGCGGTCGTGGTCAACCTGAGCGACCTGGCAGCGATGGGGGCCAAACCCCTTGGGCTGATCTTCTCGGTGGGTTTGCCGCGGGAGCTTGAGGTGAAATTTGTCGAGCGGCTCGTGCGAGGCATGGATGTAGCTGCACGTGAACACGGCACTTACGTTGTCGGTGGGGACCTGGACGAGAGCGAGGAGGTGGTCATATCGGGGGCGGCATTCGGCGTGGCCCGCAGGCGGGAGCTCCTGACTCGCTCAGGGGCGAGGGCGGGCGACCTCATTGCGGTGACGGGCAGGTTGGGGGCGGCCGCGGCGGGTTTGGGGCTCTTGCTCAAGAGGCTTCCGGCCAAGGGCTACCGTGCGCTGGTCAGAGCCCAGCTCGAACCGAGAGCGCGCGTGCGGGAGGGCAAGGTCCTGGCGCGGAGTGGCTTTGTTACATCGACGATAGATGTCACCGATGGACTCGCGGCGAACCTCTGGCAACTGGCTCGAGAGAGCAAAGTCAAGTTCGTCGTCGATCGAGCCAATGTTCCTGAACACCCGCTTGTCAGAAAATTTGTCACCCGGTATGGTTTTGATGCTGACGATTTCGTGCTCTTCGGTGGGGAGGATTTTGAATTGCTCTTTACGGTTCGCCCGAGAGGATGGGAAAAAGTTCGGTGGGCGCTCAAACGCGTGGGCGCCACAGCAGCCTTAATTGGACATGTGGCCAAGGGCAAGGGAGTTTTTATTCAAGTGAAGGGAAAGACACGAGCGTTGCCAGATCGCGGTTATGAGCATTTCAGATGAGCAAAAATACGCCTAACGTTTCCAGCATATACTTTATCAACTTGAGCCATTAAACTGGCTCCACCAAGCGGGTTGGCTCCTGGCTACAAAGTTTTATAAGTAAGGAATTCTTACATTTTAAACGGTGGTAAGATGGTGGAGGCTGTGGTAAAAGTCACCTCGAAAGGCCAGCTCACCCTACCCGCGGGAATACGGGATGACCTGAACATCAGCGAGGGAGATTACCTCTACGTCACTGAAGCAGGAGGTCTAATTTTGATGAAGCGGATCGGTGTCGACCCCAAGGAAATCCTGAACGTGTTTCAGCGTGCCGCAAAGGAGATCGGTCTCACGAGGAGAGAATTGAATCGGGCCATCCAAGAAATCAGGCGGACCAAGAGATGACCAAGAAGCCGAGGGTTTTCTTAGACACCAATATCCTAGTGTCTGGGATGGTTTTTGCCGGGAACGAGAGAAAATTGCTGGATGCGATCATCGATGGAAAATTAGGGCTGGTGTTGAGCGCCGACGTAATCGACGAAGCGAACGCGGTGCTCGAGAGAAAGTTTCCAAAACACGCCGTCCTCTTCCCGCTGTTTTTGCGCTTGGTGAAACATGAGAAAATATCCAAGAGTGCATACAAAAGTTCTGAAAAGCGATATGCTAAGCTGACTAGCGATGAGGCGGATGTTCCAATTTTGGCAGCAGCGGCCGTGAGTGGGGCCGATTACTTGGTCACCGGCGATAAAGGGATTCTTTCCCTGAAGCGGGTCGGGGATACCGAGATAATCCAAACGTGGAAGTTGCTGAAAAGGTTGAAGATTTAGTTTTTACTCGCAACCCTTTAATCTCAGCTTCATCCAGTTCATTTTGAGCCACCAAACCGGCCTCACCGAGCAAGGTTCGGCACCGCTTTCATCCCACTTTTAAAGCGGGTTTCCTTCAGCGGATTTTATAACTCTCTCTCACCTTGTGTTTCTGGGGTTGAAAACCTTGAATATCCGTGCGATTACTGACGGCCTGACCCCTCACGAGAAAAAAGTCCTACTTACCCTCCAGCAGCTCGACGGGAGGGCCGGAGTCACGGACATCACCCAGCGGGCAAGGCTCGACCAAGCAACGGTGATGCGGGCGGCGCTTGCTCTCACCCAACATGGCTTGGCCGAAATGCGTGAGGAAAAGTTATCAAGGGCGGCCCTCACCCAAGAAGGTTTGGAGTACGTGCGCGAGGGCCTGCCGGAGCGACGCATGCTGGTGGCGCTCGCCAGCTGTGGTCCAGAACTCGTGTATGAAGTGGCTGTTCGCGCGACACTGAAGGGGGAACGGGTGCAAATAGCCCTAGCGTGGCTCCGGCGCAAGGGCTGGGCCGAATTTCAAAAGCGGAAAGGTAAAACTGTTTTAACCATAACCGAGCAGGGCGGGGCGGCGATTTCACAGAAGTTCGCAGATGAGCTGCTACTCGAGCGATTGGCGTCACGCGCGCATCGTGTCGATGAGATTCCAGCCGACCTGAG
>JAGMBM010000086.1 GCA_023129675.1 Hadesarchaea archaeon
CGGGAGCTGGATCTGACCGAGCTCGGGAATCAGGCCCTCGCGCTCGGCGTCGAGCTGGTTGAGGAGGTGAGCGAACTAACCCACGAGTTGCTCGTGAGCGGGCGTTGGCGGGAGGTTAGACTCAGACGTTATGACGTGGTAGCCCCGGGAGCCCCGGTCCACCCGGGAAAGGTTCACCCCCAGCAGCAGGTCATCGACGAGCTCCGCGAGATCTTGCTCGAGATGGGTTTCGTCGAGATCAGGAGTAACTTTGTCGAATCTGAGTTCTGGAATTTCGATGCCCTCTTCCAAGCTCAGGATCACCCCGCGCGCGAAATTCACGATAGCCTTTCGCTATCGAAGCCGGAGCGGACTAAACTCCCTTCACCTGCGTTGGTCAGACGAGTTGCCGCCGCGCACGAACGGGGTGTCGCCGGGTCGACGGGTTGGGGCTACAAGTTCAACATAGAGGTAAGCCGAAGACCCGTGCTGTGCTCGCAGACGACTGCCGCAACCGTACGATACCTCGCATCGCACCCGGAGCCCCCCGTCAAGGTTTTTTGCATCAATCGCGTTTATCGCCACGAGAAAATCGACTACAAGCACCTCGCCGAATTCTATCAGGCCGAGGGCATCGTGATGGACCCGAAGCTAACGCTGCGGGACATGCTGGGGTACCTGAAGCAGGTCATGGTCAAGCTGGGACTCCCTAAGGTGAGGTTCAGGCCGGGCTACTTCCCCTACACTGAACCATCGGTCGAGGCCGATGTGTACTTTCCCGAGAAGGGCGAGTGGCTTGAGGTTTTGGGCGCCGGCATGTTCAGACCTGAGTTGCTTCGCCCGCTCGGCATTCGCTACCCAGTCTTGGCTTGGGGAATTGGCTTCTCGCGCTTGGCCATGATCAGGCTTGGGATCGAGGATATTCGGGACTTATTCAACAACGATCTCGAGTGGCTTCACGCCTGGAGGATGGTTTAGATGCCATCGATTACCGTGAGCTACCGCGATCTCTGCAAGCTGTTGGGCAGGCGAATAGGGCTGAAGAAGTTGCTGGGGCACTTAGTGATGATCGGGATTGATATCACTGAGGCGGCCGGCGATGAGCTCAAACTCGAGGTGGCCCACAATCGCCCAGACCTACTCAGCCCCGAAGGCGTGGCTCGGGTGCTCAAGGGCTTCTTGGGCATAGAGATCGGACTGCCCAGCTACGAGCCGAGTGCATCCGGGGTGATGGTTCAGGTCGACCGGAGCGTCAAGCCCATCCGGCCTTTCATCGCAGCGGGTGTGGTGACCAAGGTGAAGCTGATTGATGAGATAGTTGCATCGCTCATGCAGGTTCAGGAGAAGCTCCACGCCTCACTTTGTAGAAATCGGCGCAGGGGCTCGATAGGTGTCTATGACCTCGATACTATCGAGCCGCCCGTGCGCTACACCACCACGCTGCCAGATGGCATCCGTTTCGTCCCGCTGGAATTCAACCGGGAGCTCACCCCCGCTCAGATCCTGCGCGAGCACCCGAAGGGCATCGAGTACGGCTCGATCACGCGAGGGTGGTCACGCTACCCGCTGTTGGTCGACTCACGGGGCGTGGTGCTCTCCGTGCCCCCTATCATCAACAGCGAGTCCACGCGCGTCACGAGCAAGACGAGGCAACTCTTCATCGATGTCACCGGGGAGGACGAGCGCGTGGTAAACCAATCCTTGACGATTTTGATGACCGGGCTGGCGGAGCGCGGATTTGAGCTCAGATCGGTGGCGGTTAAGTATCCTGGCAGGCGCGTTCGGACGCCTGACCTCCGCCCCCGCAGGCACCGCTTGAGCGCGCGCAACGCGAACGAGTTCATAGGCCTCAACCTGAAACCAAGAGGAATCGCCAAAATTGCGGAGCGCATGCGCTACGGCATCGCGGATATTTGGGGTGATGCCCTGACGCTGCTGGTCCCGCCCTATCGAAGTGACCTGATGCATGAGGTTGATATCATTGAGGACATAGCCATAGGCTACGGTTATGACCAGCTCGAGCCAACGGTGCCTAAGGTTGTGACCACGGGTGAGCGAATGCCGATTGAGCGACTCAGCGAGCGGGCCAGGCGAGTTTTGACGGGGCTGGGCTTCATGGAGGCCATGACCTACACGCTTACAAACCCACGCACGAACTTCGAGCTCATGCGTGCACGGGGTGAGGCGGTGGAAATCGCGAACCCAGTGTCGGAGGAGTACACAATTATCAGGAACTTGCTGCGCCCTTGCTTGCTCTCGGTGCTGCGAGCGAACCGACGCAACCCGTTGCCCCAGCGGGTGTTTGAGGTGGGTGATGTCGCCGTGCTAGATGAGGGTGCGGAAACGGGCGCGCGAAATGTACGTCGCGCCGCAGCAATGCTGATAGGTGAGGGAGCGGGGTTCACCTATATCAAAGCCGTTGCGGAAACTCTGCTCCGAGAGCTCGGCATCAGCCACGAGGTTCGCCCCATCGAGCACCCCAGCTTCTTGGAAGGTCGGGCGGCGGAGTTCGTCTCAGATGGCAGAAGCTTGGGCATAGTAGGCGAGATCCATCCCGAAGTCATCCTCGGTTTCGAGCTCGAGCACCCGGTCGCGACGTTTGAGTTTGATTTAGGGTAGAAGTAAAGCTTTTACTTGACGAAAACGAATTTTAAAATGCGATGAAGGGATAATCCGCGGGAATCGAGAGCTGGCGTGATTCGTGAGCGCCGGTGCATCATCGCGGGAACACTGGAGCAACTGCCGGGTAAGCCGTGCCAAAATTGGGTCCTCGTGAGAACAATTGGCGGGAACACCTAGTAATGATTTCGAGACAACCCTGGCGCGCAACACCGGCAGAGGCCCCCGAGCCAGTCCCTGCCATGAGGGTTACCTGGGAGGAGGACGTCGAAAGACACTCTATGAGCCCCGGTGTTAGTGTGCTAGGGAACATCGGGGGCCAATTTAATAAGCAGTTTCGAGCCCATCCTCGACGGTAAAAATCTTCGCGTTTTTAATCCCCTCTCGCCTTGCAGCCCGCGCGAGCTCGAGGAGCTTTTCCTTGCTTGACGAGGGGAGCCTCTGAAAACTCGGGTCCAATGTCCGTTGGATTCCTTTGTACCATCCATTTTAACGATGTTTCTATCATGTGAGCTTTTTTTGCTTAGCCTCACTCTCGATGCGCTGCGCCGTTTCCCACGATTTCCTCGCGAACTCCGGCAGCTTCCCATGCTCGCGTACCCACCGCTCAAGGAAGGCGATTGTGCGGGGGTCGGAGGTGTACCCCGAACCTAAATCTCCGTAGCGCTTGCGCAGCTCGTTTATTCGCTGGTCGCGGCGGACTTTTGCGACGATAGACGCAGCGGCCACGACGACATAATTGCGGTCGGCGAAGTTCTCGACCACAAGCTTTGTTTTTGTTTGGAGGTGACGCTGGATTCGCTCCTTAAACATCGCAGGATTTGGATCGGTTGAGTCGACGTACGCGATCTCCGGCTTTAGGCGACCAAGGATTTGAGCGAACTTCATCGCCTCCAGCTCGTTGAGGTTAATTTTTTTGACGAGGCGGGATTCATCTATCTCGGCCGGCGAGAGTTCTACGATTTCGCACTTTGCAGCCTTTTGAGAGATAAGCTCAGCAAGCGTCTCGCGCCTTTTTGGTGTAAGAAGTTTCGAGTCCTTGACCCCAGCTGTTTTTAGCCCCTCAAGCATTCGCTCGTCGAAAAGCACGCCGCAGAGTACCATTGGACCAAAAACTGGCCCCCTCCCAGCCTCGTCCGTGCCCGCTATCATTATTTTCTCCTCAGTTCTGCAAGGATTGGCATGCGCTTAAACACATCGCTCGGCAGAAGCTCCCAGATGATTCCCGACGGTTTTGGGTGGGCATGGGTGGTTTCGATGATACGGTCCGGCGTAACGATGAAGTCGACCGGAACATCGTGTTCGCTCATCGGTACCTCGTCGACGATTTGCAGGGGGTGAACTGTCGTTACGATGGGTGTTTTGTCTGTGATGGCTCCGGTTTCACGCAGGATGGCGAACTCCAAGTCACCGAAGCCGCCTCCTTTCCCCACCCTGCCGCCCTTCCTGTCCACGACCACGGATCCCTCAACAATCAAGTCTACCTTCACCCCGTAAACGCTTGTTTTTTTGCCGTGCTTGAAGGCACCTCGGATACTCGCCGCTCCCTTCGCATCTTTTATCTCCATCGGATCGAGCAGGATGAAGCCCTCTCGCAATCTGGGGGTCGCCATGATCAGACGCTTTCCATCGCGCAGCGCAAGCTCCCGCACGGCTAGCTGGGCAGCATCGGGGTTCACGAAGATCGTTCGGGCCTGGGCGTAGGTCGGCAACGAGCGGAGAAGGGTAGCTGCCGTTCTGCTCCCCACAAAGTTCGGGATCCTCCCTCGAGCGGGTTTCGGGAAAGTGGTAATGCCCCTTGCATCCAGCTTTTGCCAGACCCGCTCGCGAAGTGCTTGCTTGTCCATCGATACCCAAAGCATTAATATAGGCTACGGATTTCATCTATTTTTGGTCGGGTGATTATTATCGCGCGAAGGGAAATCGATTTTAGGCCAATCATCGGTGCAGTAGTCGTTTTTGGGATTATAGGCGCGGTCATTTTTGGGATTTACTATTTCGGCGTAGCAAAGCCCGCGGCCGAGGAGTTCGAGCAGGCGAAGCTGTCGGCTTTGAATCAGATAAATTCAACTCTGGCTGTGATAGGAACCGATCAAGCATCAGATGCGGCATCGAGATATTCGGCCGAAGTTCAAGACGCGGGATCCAAGAACGAGGTCAACGCGATCTTGGTTGAGGTGGCCTCGACTGCCCAACTTGAGCAAAAGCGCAAGGAGCTGCTGGACGAAGTCGCCACGGCCACGAACGGTACCTACTTCACGACTGCTGACGTGCTAGAGCTCGCAGCGCTCTCGCAGAGCCTCAAGGAAAAAATAAACACCATGACGAGCAGGTCGCAGATGGAGGCGTACGAGCCCCAGATAGATAACCAAGCGGCCTCAACTTGGCGGACCCACTTTACCAATTTAATAGGAAATTTTACTGCAAGCAGAATAGCGATGTTGCGGATGAATTCCCTGCGCTATGGAGAATGGATGTCTAAGGATGATGCGCTCGCGTACGTTGCAGGGGAAATTTGGCAGACCCTACGTAAACTAAAATTTGAAAATCCCAGCACCGTCGAGGTACCGGTTTTGGATACCTTCCAACGAACCCCCACAATCAAACCCAATTCGATCGTGAAGATCTACGTTTATGACATAGCGACCGATAACATGAGGCCCATATGGGGGAATGCCACAGTCGGCAGTGTGATCTACTCCCAATCCGACATCGCCACCATTGAGTGGGCCCTGACGGACGGGGCCACCACGCAGTCCTACTCGGTGAACGTTTGGGAGAGCATCAAGGCAGCTGCAGCCGGGGACGCGGATGCAGCAGCCGTCGCTTGGCAGGATTACGGTGTAGATGTCATGGATCGCGCCCGAAGCGCAAATATTGGGGAGTACGGTGTGTCAGTGATTTACGTGGTGGAGGTACCCGATGACATTGGTGCGGAAATCACGCAGTACGAGCTGCACATGACTTCGGCCAAAGATGTTATCCTAGTGGCGATTGTCGAGTAGACACCAATTTTTGATCTGTAGATGCAATTGGTTTGGGTGGTTGCATGCCAAACAATTTCCTGATTACCGGGCGCCCCGGAAGCGGCAAGACCTCGGTTATCGAGGGCGCGATTTCAATTTTGCGGGCTCAAGGACTCAGGGCTGGCGGGATCTACTGTCCTGAGATTCGCGAGGGCGACGTCAGGCTCGGTTTTAAGATAATTGACCTCATAACGGGCGAAGGGCGAATTCTTGCGCACGTCGACCAGCGCGAGGGCCCTCAGGTCAGCAAGTACCGCGTCAACGTCGCGAACGTGGACGAGCTTAGCGAGGCGGCGATCGGGCGGGCGCTGCAAGAGGCAGACTTTGTGGCCATCGATGAGATCGCCCCCATGGAGACATATAGCGAGGGCTTCAAGCGCTCGGTGCTAGATGCGCTCGACTCGCCAAAGCCCTTACTAGCGGTAATCCATCAACGAACGAGGACGGGATTCATCGGCAGCGTCAAGGCCCGTGGCGACATCAAGATTTTCGAGGTGATGTCTGATACACGAGCGAAGTTATCCGAGCAACTTGCCGAGCTGGTGGCGGAGGCGCTCAAGTGAGAGCGGTGATCGTCAACTTTCGAGGCGGCTTTCGCACGCGCCGCGGTGACGAGGCCATAATTCGTCCGTCGGAAAAGTTTGGAGGCTCGCTCATCGGACGGAAGGTCACATGGCGCAACCCTCGTGCAGAAAGCAAGGTCATCGGGAAGATCGTTGCCTCTCACGGCGGGGCATGCTACCGTGCCCGCTTTCGCTCGGGCTTGCCGGGCTGGGCGGTGGGCGGCACGGTCGAGATCTCGTAGTGTCTCTTCTTAAGGGTTTTCGCGACACCCTCAAGCGCTCGGGTAGGTGCTGGCGCGAACTCCCGCTCGAGCTCATCCACCAATCGGCTGGCGGGCGCCCCCAGCTGCCAGAGATCTACATAAATTTGGACAAGCGGGGCGACGTTTTTCTCGCTCAGGCGCTGAAGGTGTTCGTCCGGCTTCAACACGAATAGGTTTCTCTTTTCTCGAGAGGTTGGCTTGAACGTGCGTTGTATCTCGTCAGCATCAGCGTAGATGAAAACTTGGTCGTAATCGGTGGGCATCAAGCCTAGCTTTGTGCGGAAGCCAGAGTAAGCGGTGAGGATGGCGCTATGCAGTAAACCTGCTTCCAGCTCCTCCACCGTACCTGGGACAAAGGTGGTATAGGTGACGTCCTTCCCCAGCTCGCGGGTGATCGCCCAGTATAACAGGGCCCGCTTCGGGTCCACTAGGCGAAACCCCAACGGCTTGCGCTCGATAGCTCCCAACTGTTCGAGTCGCGCGATGAGGGGGTTTACCGTACCTAACGAGAGCGCGCAAGTTTTGGCGAGCCCCTTCTGGTTGAAGAAACGCTCGCCGCCCCCGTAGAAACGGTGAAGAACCTCACGCAGAATCCGGTCAATTTTCTTTAAAGTAACCCCCAAAAGATTTAGGTGGCGTGCTTAAAATTATTTCGGGCATTTGCGAAACACCTCAAGTGACTTATTATTGTTTCGATTAAGAGCGAAACAATTCCCTTCCCCGAAATTTCCGAAAGGGCGCCCGTGCTTAAATATTATGATGGCACTCAATCCCTTTAGCCTCGTAAAATGGATATTCGACAAGTTCTGGTACTGGCTCGGGTGGTCTCTGATATTCCTCGGGCTAATGTTTGTTTTGACGAGCGTTGGGAACAGCCGAGAATTGATCATCGCGTATTCATTTGGATCATTCTGGATATCTACTGCGTTTATGGATCGGATTCGGGAAAGGTGGAACGGAAAGCTATCCTGATAGAACGGAGGCTCGGATTTATTTAGGGATGACCCGGATAGTATCGCTGCCTTGGAATGGCACGCCCGCGACCTCGCCGATCACCATTGCTTCGTACTCGCCCACGCTGGCGAGCGCCTGAACGTCCCACCTTTTGAACTTCACCTTGAGGTCGGGTATGGTGTCGCTGTCGTGGTCGCCTATTTTTTTGGGCTTGAGCTTGGCGGGCACGTTGTCGGTTTCGACAATCAGCCTTACCGTGCTCATGTCGATGTCATCTACGTTGTAGTCAGGGGGCAGCTC
>JAGMBM010000087.1 GCA_023129675.1 Hadesarchaea archaeon
TTTTCCATCGTCGATCTTACTAAAAACGGTGGGGGGCGTCTCTTTACCTACGGGTAACTTTTTCCAGACAGGAATCAGGTTTGCTTTTCCACTTTTCCTGACAAATTCCTTAAAATTGGGATGCAACATTTGCCTCCGGCTCCTTAAAAATCACTCACGCTGCCCCGCCTCATAAACATGTGCTATGATTAGTCATGGCTGGGGAGGAAAAAGCATAAATTGAGGGCAATCTACTCTAATCTGGTGAGGTGAATGGAAGAAGCACCTGTGGAGAAGAAGCTCGTGGGAAAGATATCCCACTACTTCACCAAGATAGGAGTGGGAGTCATCGAGCTTTCCGATGAGCTCAAAGTAGGCGACCGCATCTCGATCGAGGGCGCGACGACTAACATACAGCAAACGGTGGACTCGATGGAAATCGAGCATGAGAATATGCAGAGTGCTGGCGCGGGGCAATCAATTGGGATGAAGGTCGAACAGCGCGTGCGTGAGGGAGATCTCGTCTACAAGCTAGGATAACTCTCCCTGCGCACTCTCAACTTTTAAAAAGCGCCCCCTGGGTTCGACCTAAACCATTAGCTTGAATAGAATAGCCTTTCCGCTATCTATGTTGGCAATCTTTTCCCTACAGTCCGAACATACTGCAGCTGCCCGCTCGATATCCTCGCGGAACTTCTTGTATTTCTCCACCTTCTCGATTATCTTGTCGGAGAAAGCTCGAATCTGCTTCGCCGGGACCCGGAAAGCGCCACAGAGAGGACATTTTGCTAGCTCCTCCTCGGCGCTCGTCCCCATCGACTCCCGATCCGTCCATGAAGGGTGCCGTTTCTTGGCCAGATGAACTGCATCATCAGGGCAGACCTCCTCACAGCTAGAGCAGTTGATGCATTTGTCATACATGTATTTCACCGTCCGCTTGCTACCTTTGTCCACCAGCTCTATCGCGAAGGCAGGGCACGCCATCTCACACGCACCGCAGCCAGTACATTTCTCCGCATCCAGCTCGGGCACTCCCCTGAAACCCTCTAGGGCCGGCCATTCTCGGTACTTGACGTTCAGGGCCCTAGCTAAGCCATCCGCTATCACTTGGGGGCTTGGCGGGCACCCAGGGACGTAGGAACTTACGGGGACGAACTTGTCAGTTGGTTCCAAGACGTTGTATGATTTCTGAAAAATCCCGCTCGACAATGCACACGCCCCCGCTACGACCACAACTTTGGGCTCCTTCAGCTTGGCGTAGACTTCTTTTAGCGAATCCAACATCTTCATCGTCACGACCCCCACCACCACAAGTACGTTCGCCTGTTCAGGTTCCTCCACAATTTTTGCCCTGAGTTCTCCGAGACCGAACCTCGTGGCCAGCACGCTCAACACCTCAATGTCACAACCGTTACACGACCCGATATTCAAGCGGTAAACTCCGATTTGCCTCATTTTAATCGCCTCAGCT
>JAGMBM010000088.1 GCA_023129675.1 Hadesarchaea archaeon
AAGTTAAAGGACCGGGCGATCATCGCGGCGGGGCTTGGGCGATACCAGGAGACGACCAAGCGCCTGAAGGAGCACTTCTCGAGCGGGGAGCGTAAGGTTGACGCGGAGCTCAGGCGAAAAATCGAGAAGATGCGACGGGAGTTGGGCTTGGATATAGCCTACCTCTGACCCCATTGAAATAAGGACGTTTAGCATAATTTGTTTGGTTGAGATGTCGGGAAAATCCAACGTGTTCGATGCGCTGGCTAGGCCGATTCGAAAGCTGCTGGCCGAGCGAGGCTTCACTGAGCCCACCCTACCGCAGAACGAGTCAATCCCAAAAATCCTCGAGGGCAAAAACGTCCTGCTCATTGCCCCTGCTGGGACCGGAAAAACCGAGGCGGCCTTCCTCCCCGTGCTCCACCAGCTCCTTCTCTCCACGCGCGAGCGGGGGATCAAGCTCGTTTACATCACCCCCCTTCGGGCACTCAACCGAGACATGCTCGAGCGGCTCGAGTGGTGGTGCCGCGCCCTAGACCTGCGTATCTCGGTTCGCCACGGGGACACCGAGGCACGCGAGCGCCGAGCACAGGCCCTAATCTCACCCGATGTGTTGATCACGACCCCCGAGACGCTACAAATTTTTCTGATGGGGCGGAGGCTCAGCCAGCACCTGCGGAGCGTGCGGTGGGTAATAATTGATGAAGTCCACGAGCTCGCGGACAACAAGCGCGGGGCCCAGCTCTCCCTCACGCTCGAGCGCCTACGCAAGCTCCGCGGGGGTGAGTTCCAGCTCATCGGGCTCTCGGCCACGATTGGCTCCCCCCAGGAGGTCGCGCGGTTTCTCGTGGGGGTTGGGCGGCCGTGCGAGGTCGTCGACGTGAGTGTAGCGCGGGAGCTCAAGCTCGATGTTTCCTACCCAACACCGACCAAGCGTGACGAACGGCTTGCGTCGGAACTCTACACCTACCCCCCGGTCGCCGCCCGTTTGCGCGCGATGCGGAAGCTCATCGAGGACCACGACTCCACGCTAGTTTTCACGAATACTCGCTCGACAGCTGAAATCTTGGCGAGCCGCTTCCGCATCTGGGACATTCGATTTCCCCTGAGCGTACACCACGGGTCACTTTCTAGCTTCACCCGGCTCCGGGCCGAGCAGGGGCTCAAGGGGGGCGAGCTCAAGGGAATCGTCTGTACCTCATCGATGGAGCTCGGGCTCGACATAGGGCGCATCGACCTCGTCGTCCAGTACAATTCCCCTCGCCAGGTGACCCGCCTGCTCCAGCGCGCAGGTCGTAGCGGCCATCGGATAGGCGAGGTGACCAAGGGGATAATCCTAGTCCAGGACCCCGACGATGCGATCGAGTCAATCGTGATCGCCGCCCGCTCCCACCAACGAGAGCTCGAGCCGGTGGTGGTTCCCGAGAAGCCATTCGACGTGCTCCTCCACGCGCTCGTCTCGATCACGGTGGTTCAACGCAGGGGGAGCGTCGATGAGGCGTTCGAGCTCTTCCGACGCGCTTATCCATTCAGAAATCTCGAGCGGGAGGACCTGCTCAAGGTGCTAGGGTTCGCGCAGAGCTTGGAGCGACGGCTGGTGTGGGTTTCCGAGGATGGGAAGGATTTTGCCCGCCCTCGATCGACGGAGCGGGTCTTCAACTACTATTTTTCGAACCTCTCGATGATCCCCGTGCTCCGGCAGTACCTGGTGATCGATGATGAACGGGGCCAACCGGTCGGGGTCCTCGATGAGTCTTTTGTCGCGGAGTACGGCGAGCCCGGGGTGAAGTTCGTGATTGGGGGGGAGCTCTGGCGCATCCTGCAGGTGTTCAAGGACAAGGTCTACGTGAAGCCCGACGAGGACCCGCTCGGGGCGATCCCGACCTGGATAGGTGAGGAAATCCCCGTGCCCTACTCGGTGGCCCAGGAGGTGGGGAAACTCCGGGCGCAGCTCGAGGAGTTCGTGCGTGCGGGCAAAAAGTTCGAGGAGGCGGCCGCGGAGCTCGCCAAGCGCTACGGGGCGGACGAGGGGACGATGCGGCTCGCGCTCGCCGACGCCCACCGGCAGGTCGAGGCGGCCCTGCCCCTGCCCACGGATCGACGCCTCACGGTGGAAAAAACCAAGGAGATTTGCGTGGTAAACGCCTGCTTTGGGACGCTCGTCAACCGAACGCTCGCCCGACTGCTCGCCTACAAAGCATCGGCCGAGCTCGGGGAGACGACCTCGACCTCCGTAGACTCCTACCGGATCCTGCTCCGCTCTGAAACGCTTGAACCAGAGGGCGTGATCGAGATTCTGCGCGGCAGGCTAAGCGCGGACCTCCAGCGAGATCTCCAGGAGATCATCAAGGAGAGCCGGTTCTTCCGGTGGCGGCTGGCGCAGGTAGCCCGACGGATGGGGGTGCTCGAGCGAGAGGCCGAGCTCACGAGCGCTGTTTTAGACAAGCTCATGCGCGCACTCAAGGGCACCCCGGTATTTGAGGAGACATTCAAAGAGGTCGTGCATAAGGACCTCGACTTGAAGCGCACGCTCGAGGTGCTTGAACGCATCCGCAGGGGTGAAATCGAACTCATCTCGTTGGGGGAGCTGGCCGAACCCACGCCCGTGTCGAGCTTTGCGTGGCGCCAGCGCTACCTCGCCCTCGAACCCGTGATGCCCGAGCGGCTCAAGTTGCTCGCGATAGCCTCGACTAAAGCGCGGCTGCTGAGCGAGGCCCGTACCTTTGCGTGCACCCAGTGCAAGCGCTACGTGGAGGAGCTCCAACTTCACGAACTCGATGAAGAACCGAAGTGTTCGCGCTGTGGGTCGACGATGCTGGGGATGGTCGAGGAGCCGGCTGAGGAGGTCCGGCGGGCGATCGAGCTCTTGGAGCGGGGGAGGAAAAGCCCGACTTGGCGGGAGCTGCAGGAGAGCGCGAAGCTCATCGGTCAGTACGGAAAGCTCGCGGCGCTCGCACTGGTTGGTCGGGGAGTCACGCCATCAGCAGTGAGGGAGATATTGGCTAAGGAACAGAAATTCTCTAGCAAGTTCCTAGAACTCCTACTTCGAAAGGAGCGGGAGGCGTTGTTCCGACGGTTCAGGTGGGCATAAGAAATGGGAAAATTAGAGCTCGGCTTGTATGATACAAAAAATCGCTTGCAAGAGCCGCTGCGCTACTCATTGGGAAAAACTCAAACCGACTTAATCGAGGAAATCTTGGAAGCCTTCCGCGGAAACGACATCGTCTTCCTTAAGGGAGCCGTGGGCAGCGGCAAATCGGTGGTCGGTCTTCGAACAATCCTCGAGTTTGGGAAAGGCGTTGTTTCGGTCCCAACGAAGGTGCTCTCGGACCAGTACGTTGCAAGCTACGAGAAAGAAAAGTATTTTATGAAGGCGGATGGTTCAGCAGCGAAAATAGACATTCTAAAGGGGCGCGGGAACTTTCGCTGCATGTACATGGCGGACAAGGGGTGGAAAATTTCATGCGCTGCTAGCACTCTGCCTTGCAGGAGACCCCTCAACAAGGAGGCCGGGGAGCGCAGGATCGATGCCCTGCAGGATTGCCCTCACTGGGGATTCATCTTCGCGAGCGGTTGGAGGGATTCGATAAAAAATGCCGAGGTAATGCCATACCAAGGGATAAAGGGGAATTGGCTCTGGTGCATGCGGGGTGAGTGTCCGTACTGGAAGCAATTTGGCGCGTATGTTTTTTCCGACGCTATCGTGATGAACTCCGCGAAGTGGGCGGCCGAGCTTAACATCGGGAGATTGCCGGAGGTTCCACTCACGGTTGTCGACGAAGCCGATGGATGGCTGGACTCGCTCGCTGTGAAGGTTTCCCTCACGCAAAAGGTGATGGAACGGGTTCTAGAGAAAATTGAGAGACTCTCCGGTGAACGGGAGGAGCTGGGGGATGAGGGAGAAACGCTGCATGATATGTGGTCGGGCGTCCTCGATGGTAGAGGTGACCCAATAGAGCTGGCGGGCCATCTGGCTGGGCTGCTCGATGAAATGGATGAAACCTCTGGGACTCTTTATTGGAAGCTGAGGTCGGTCTTGGAGCACAAAGATCACGCGGAGTGGGAACATGTGGAGAAGGGGATAGTTTACTTTGTCCCTGATCCAAAAATAGTCCTCCAGCGAATTCTCGAGGCGGTGGGCGGCAAGTGGCTTCTGATGAGCGCGACCGTCCAGGGCGAGGATGTTCTAAGGGAAGTATTTGGGATAGAGCCGACTTTTGTGGAAGGCGAGACGAGGTTTCCCGGAAAAATCATTCAGAGGAAGCTGGGGCAGGAGGAAACGGTCAATTACAGGAGGTGGGCCGACGATGGGTTCAGGCGAAGGTATTGGGACCTCCTGTCGAAGATGAGGCGCAGGGCCAAGCGTCCCAGCTTCGTGCCTGTGCACTCACTAAAGTACCTGCCCCCCAAGCTCAGGGAGGACATGCTGAGAAATAGTGTGGATGCTTATGAGCTCGGGAGGGCCCAGTTTTCGACCAAGATGGATCGTGGGGCAGACCTCAAGGGAAGGGGAAGTGTCATCCTCCTGAAATTTCCGTACCCGGAGCGCGGGGATCCTCTGTTGAAGGGGATGGAGCGCCGTCTAGGTCCTAGGGCTTTCTGGGCGTACTACCAAGATATGGCTGAGCGAGAGTTCGTCCAGCAGGTAGGTAGAGTGCTCCGTTCACCTAGTGATGTGGTCGAGTTCTGGAGCCCTGATGAAACGTGCCATAGAAAGCTGAAAAAGGTGTGGAAAGGTGTGGTTGAATCTTGATTTGTCGGTTGAGCTATCTTCTTTTTTTTCTCATCCTTTTCTTCCGGGCGCGGCCAGTTTTCATTGCCCAGGGAGCCCACATCGCGCCCTCGATCGCGCCAACAACGAGAAGCGATACGAGTATGATCGCCAAGTTCCGGTAAATGCTAAAGTCTTCCGCGTAAAATACCAAAAACAATATGAAGAAAATCAGCCAGCCACAGCCCACCACAGTTGAAACCGCAGTCCTTACGGCCAAGCCAGGCCGCTTCTTCCGAGCGCGGCCAGTTTTCTTATCTATCGTGATTCCCCAGGAAGCCCACATCGGACCGAGTATCACACACATAACAAGAATCGATGCTAAAACAATCGCTAAATTCTCGTAAATGCTGAAGCCTTCAGCGTAAAATGCCAAAAACAGTATGAAGAAGATCGGCCAGCCACAGCCCACCACAGTTGAAACCGCAACCCTTGGAGCCAATCCGGGTGGCGTCTTCCGGGCGCGGCCAATTTTGATTCCCCAGTAAGCCCACGCCGGACCACGTATCGCGCCCGTAACGAGAATCGATGCTAAAACAATCGCTAAATTCTCGTAAATGCTGAAGCCTTCCGCGTAAAATGCCAAAAACAATATGAGGAAGATAAGCCAGCCAACGCCAGCTACGATAGAAACTGCAACCTTTGCGGCCCCTCCGGGCGGCCTCTTCCGGGCGCGGCCAGTTTTGATTCCCCAGTAAGCCCACATCGGACCGAGTATCGCGTACATAACGAGAAGCGATGCGAATACAATGGCTAAATTCCAGTAAACGCTAAAGCCTTCCGCGTAAAATGCCAAAAACAATATGAGGAAGATAAGCCAGCCAACGCCAGCTACGATAGAAACTGCAACCTTTGCGGCCCCTCCGGGCGGCATTTCACCTTTACACTCTTGTCTCCCTCTCATGGTTTGTCTCCTACCTTCAGGGAATCATTTTGAGACAATATAAAGTTTAGCTCAATCCATGCTGTGTTGCATTATTTCGTCTTCAAGCTAAGCGTTCCACCAATCAGGGCCAATACTCCGCCGACGATGCAGACGTAAAAACCGTAGCCAGAACTAAGATGTAGCTCGGGTTCCGTAACGACCCGCGATAGATAAGTGCTGACATCGAAGTAACCCCAAGCTCCTCCAGCGATAGCGGTTATCCCGCCTATCGGGAGCAAGAAGCCTACGGGTCTCTTCTCTTTCAGCAGCGCGAAGCCCCCCAACAGAGCGATGATGCCTCCAGCCAAAGCGGGGTAAGGAGAATAAAAAGAAATTACCCGAGTTGTTCTCAGGCCCCATCCAGAATCGCCCCACCCTGACCATCCTCCCATATAGCTTCGGCCTATCCAAGGCAGAAAGACCCCGACCACCGCCAGAATACCACCGATTAGCCCGATGATCAAGAGCGTTTGCTTCTCCATTCTTTTCACTTTCAGCTAGTTGCGGACATTCAGTTTTAAAAACTTATTTTACTTCATTTTTCCCCGTTTCTTCCTCTTTCTCGGTTTCAACTTTTGGCTCGGCCTCAGCTTCGCTGGGTTTCTCTTCTTTTCCAAGCAGCAGCCCAAGCAGGGTCCGCTGGTCGATTTCGGCCCGCGCGCGCCACCCCACATATAGCAACCCCTCGTCGTCCTCCGAGAGATAGCCCCGGCGGATGAACCGGTCGATGGTCGACTCGATGCGCCAGCGCGGGAATTTCTCCTCAAGCATCCGCTCGACCTCCTTGAGGGGGACCTTTCCTCGCTTCGAGAGGATGTGGGCGAGAGCGACCGTGAGCATGGCCATGTCGTCGATCCGCCACCCGAAGGTCCGGACCTCGGTGAGTTTTGGGTGCCCGCGCAGGATCACGTAGTAGCGGTCGGATTCGGAGCTGGTCTCACCCTCGCTCACCCGCTTCACCTGCAGCCCGAGCTTCTCGAGCTCGGCGTCGAAGAGCTTTAGGACCTGCTCGTAGTCCCGCCCCAGGGCTCGCCTCAGCTCCCACGCCTTTGCCCCCGGCTGCATGTGGTGTTTGTAGAGTAGGAGCTGGGCAGCCCGCGCCAGTTTCTCGCGGAGCTCCACGATGTCTTGCCCCTCAGCCACCCTTCCGCCTCCTTTGAAGCCACTCGCTGCGCGAGATCGCGATTGGGACTGAGAAGGTCACAACGCGCTCGAGCTCCCGTGGCTTGGCCAGCGGCTTCAGCAAAATTTCCTCCTCGAGGGGCTTGAGCTCCAGCGTGGCGTACCCGTAGCTGACGAGGAAGCTCACGAGCCAAGCCCGCGCGACGGTCTCCTCGAAGCTCCGTTTAGAGA
>JAGMBM010000089.1 GCA_023129675.1 Hadesarchaea archaeon
GCTATCATGGTTTCTTCGGTTAGGGAGCCGTCGAGGTCGATGAAAAACAGCTTAGGACCAGAGGCATCTGTGCCCCCGACCAGAAGGTTCGCAATGTATGGGAATAGGCTATATGCGTGGAGGATGTTGGCGATGAGCCTAGCACTTGCTCGCACGCCCATGGGAACTCCCTCGCGCATCAGATAATATCCGGCCTCAGCTCGGAGCGTGTTCACTAAACTCTGGGTATCCGCGACCCCTCCAGCAGTGGTGGCACCGATGTTGTCGGTTATCTTGAACACCTTTCGCGCCTGCTTGCTCGCCACGAGGTAACCCATCGTGGCCCGGGAGTCCGTAGCGAACACCACGCCGTCCCTGCACGCAAGCCCGACGGTTGTCGTGCCTTTGAGATGTTTGAGCTTTGGTTTCTCCAAGCTTATACCTCGCTTGAAAAGATGCTGCACTAGAAGCAGCAATAGAGAGCTGGTATTATCTGTATATAAAGTTTATCCGCCAACAGAAGAGCTGGTAAGCAAAATGAAAGAGCCCAAACGCATCGAGCTCCCCCGCGAGGTCTGGATGGGCCCGGGGGTGATCGAGCGGGTTGCGGACGTTTCTGAGCGCCTCAGTCTTGGTGAGCGTGCTTTGGTCGTAGCCGATTCAACGACATTCAAACTGGTCGGTAGCAGAGTCAAGCGTCTGCTCGAGCGCACCGGATTTGAGGTAGACTATGATTTAATCAAGCAAGCAAATCTAGCGACGATCGCGAGGGTCCGAAAGTTAGCCAAGGGCAAAGCTGATTTCCTGCTCGGGGTCGGGGGCGGCACGTGCATCGATGTAGCGAAAATGGCTTCGTTTGATGAAGGTAAGCCCTTTATCTCGGTGCCCACTGCAGCATCCCACGATGGGATATCATCCTCTCGGGCATCGATCAGGGGTGGGCGAAAGCTAACATCGATCCAAACCTATCCCCCAATCGCGATAGTCGCTGACACGCTCATTATCAAACGCGCGCCCCATCGTCTGCTCGCAGCCGGGTGCGGCGATTTAGTGGCGAACTTCACCGCGATTCGCGACTGGCAGCTCGCGCATCGCTTGTTTGGTGAACCCTACAGTGAATACGCTGTTGCTCTCTCGCTCTTGAGCGCTCAGATCATAATGGAGAACGCAAGACTCATTCGCCGCCACACCGAGGAGAGCGTGCGCAAGGTCGTGAAGGCTTTGATTTCAAGCAGTGTGGCCATGGCGATCGCTGGGAGCAGCCGTCCCGCGAGCGGTGCGGAGCATTTGTTTAGCCACGCGCTCGATCAGATCGTCCCCAAACCTGCGCTTCATGGTGAGCAGTGTGGCGTCGGGGCGATATTGATAGCTTACTTACAGGGGGAGGATTGGCAGAGAATTCGAGAGGCGCTTCGAACGATAGGATGTCCGACGAACGCGAAGGAGCTTGGCATCCCTGCGAAATATGTGGTTAGAGCTCTCACCACGGCGCATCGCATACGACCCGAGCGCTATACCGTGCTCGGTAGCGGTTTAAGCAGGCGGGCGTCGGAGCGGCTGGCTCGCGCGACAGGGGTAATTTAGTTCGACGGGTTTGCTATGGGACCAAGAGCCGTTTTGAAATCTCTTCGGGATTTTGCCGCGCGCGAGCTTGGGGAAAAACGTGCAGACCGCATCGATGTATGTCAGGTAAAGATGGGGTCGGTGATGAGGAAAGGTAGGTTGCCTGACCTAAGGGTGTGGATGGTGAGCGGAACCCATTACTTAATCTGTGTTTTCAGCGGCAAGAGCTTGAGAATTTACTACATGGACAAGCGCGGCCAGATGCTAAGCGCAGATGAGTTTGCAGGGGCTCAAAAAGAAATGGTGCAAGCGAAAATCTCGAAAATGACCAAGAAGGTATTTCGCCTGTCGACTTAGCCCTTCTCCCCTTGTTCCCCCAACCATCGCTTTCTGATTTTCCCTGCGAGCTTCCCATCCTCGATGATCAGGGAACCTCGGTACCCGCATTCTTGGCAGTCATA
>JAGMBM010000009.1 GCA_023129675.1 Hadesarchaea archaeon
ACCGTTACGGCTGATCCTGCTTCAGGTTACGAGTTCGACCGCTGGTCCGGAGACGCTGCGGGAACATCCATGACGATTGCCGTAACGATGGACTCGGACAAGAGTGTGACTGCTCATTTCACACCCATCCGGTATAATCTCGCGATTTCAGTCAATCCCCTTGGAGGCGGCTCTGTGGACCTCGACCCACCGGGTGGGACTTATGATGCTGGGACCTCGGTGGAACTAACGGCTACAGCATCCCCGGAGTATATTTTTAGCCAATGGAGCGGAAACGCATCGGGAACTTCAACGAGTGTGACGATAACGATGGACTCGAATAAGTCAGTAACAGCTCACTTCGAGCGAACACAAATAGAGCCAACACAATATGATCTCGTTACTTTTGTTACTCCTTCAGGGAGTGGTTACGTGGGCCTTAGCCCTTCTGGGGGGACCTACGATTTAGGAACTGAAGTAACTGTGACGGCTTTCCCCGCATCGGGCTACGAGTTCGATCACTGGTCCGGTGACGCTTCTGGGACCTCAACGAGCGTGACGGTAACCATGAACTCGGACAGAAGCGTGACGGCCCACTTCGCGAGCACTGAAGGGGGTTCGCCTGAAATCCAGCTAGGCGTTGGGATAGGCGTTGCAATATTAGTAATTGCCATAGCCGTAGTGGCTGTCTGGTTCTGGAGGCGAAGGAAGCGAGAGGGCAGAAGGCTCCAGGAAGAAGTCGGAGGTCTCCCGCAAGTCTAAATTCAAACGATTCCATCGACAGCGGCAAGCGTATAATTAAATTAGAAAAGCCCGGTCACCATTTTTCTACTATTTACAATATTTATAATGCAATAAATGAAGGTCATATTTAGAAATAATGAAATTGTGGGGGAGGTGAAAAAAATGGTTAGGGGAGAAGTAAAGAGAACAATAGCCACAGCGATTGCGGCTGCATTTGGGTTTATCATCGCTCTAATCTGGAGAGATATAATCGTGGGATTGTTTGCGCTGGGAGGACTAAAAATTAGTGATATATCAGACACTACAGGTGCAATAATCGCAATAGTTTCGGGGATTATCATAACACTAGTGTGCGTTTTCGGCATTCTTTATATCTCCAAATGGGGCGGAGTCAAAAAATAGATTCAACACAGCACTTCTTTCGACTGTTGCACGTGTGAAAGGCATGTCAAGATGTTCCAAAATCCGAGTTCCGAAACGGGGCGCCGCGAGCGCCCTTAATTCTATTTTTCTAATGAATTTGATCGAGCTAAAGATTTTATTGTCCGCCTGAAGGTGCTCCGCCTACTCTTGGCATCTTGAAGTACTGATACTCCATGTAGTATCCATGAGTTACAGTCCCTGTCCCATCTACGAAATAGTGATAGTCAAATTTTTGCTGGAATAGATATGGACCACCGCTTTCTACAGTCAACCCAGGCCAGAACAACACCGTGTTAAATCCACCTGTATACTCCCCATCGCCATCCATGTCCTTGACCACGAAATTGTTTCTCCCACCTGGTACTGTCACTCCAGGCACCCAAGTTTCTGTGAGATGGATAACTTTGTCGGTGAATACCATAGGAGTGCTGTCGAACCCAAAATCGATGTCGCAAGGACCTTCATATTTTGAAAGAAGTCCGCCATACTTTCCATAGTCGACTGTTACCGAGCCCTCTCCATAGATTCCATTCAAGTCACGATCCATACACCATATGTAGTAATATCCCGTTCCTTTGTCTGTTCCACCCCATGGATTGGTTTCACTCAATTGCCAATCAACTCTTATATTCCCATAGTTTATCCAAACTCCTGGGTCAGTATCTTTTCCCTGTCCCTTTGCCATTGCTGGACTAGCTGCTAACAATAGCATTATTGGAATTATTCCCATCCCCAGTAGGATTTTCTTTTTCATCTATTCACCTAGCTAACTGCCACTCTGCCTGGCGCCCTTTCGGGGACTTCGGTGGAGGGAGTTGTTTCGCTCCCTATCGAAACAATAATAGGTCAACTCGCTCGAGGGACATCTCATCAAAAGATTACAAAATTTTAAGCGCGTCCACCGAAAAGATGGGTGGGGAAGCATGAAGCGCAAACTCGGCAAACGCCTCCGCTCAATCATAGGCAGAAACCGTCTTGCCCCCGGCTATCGCCCTCAAGATGGTGTTACCAAATGTTATAAATGGTAACACTTATAAGCGCTCGGGTTGAAACAAAAATGGTGAGATCCATGGCATCCACAAAAGGTCAAATTGCGGCTCGCGTGGATGAGGACACGTTGGCGCAGATAAAGGAGATCGAGAAGGAAACGCGGGCGGATAGATCGGAGGTCATCCGGCGGCTTCTGGATGAAGGGGTCAAGCAGTACCAGCTCAAGAAGGCGATAGGGATGTTGCGGGAGGGGAGGACGACCGTTTCGAGGGCGGCCGAAATAGCCGGTATATCGATCTGGGATATTCTCGATGTCATGCACGCGAAAAAAATCCCGATCCCATATAGCGCCGAAGATCTGCGCAGGAGCTTGAAGCTAGTGCGATGATTGTTTCTGATTCGACGCCCCTGATCTACTTGGCGAAACTCGGCAACCTTCCGCTCATCCGAAAACTTTTCGATGAAGTACGCGTACCAAGCGAGGTCATGGCGGAGATCATGCGTGGCAAGGGGCTAGGCTTCGAGGATGCGGCGGTGATTGAGGGGGCAGAGCAGGAGGGATGGCTAAAAACAGTTGCGCTAGGTGGCGATCAAAAGGGTGAGCTACTTAAGCTTTGTCGAACTTTTGTTGACATCAGCAGAGTGGACGCCGCGGCGCTCGTTCTGGCAAAAAGTATAAGAGTCGCGATATGCGTCGACGATAGCAGGGTCGTGAAGGTCGCGGAGGTTCTCGGTCTCAAGCATATCGGCACGCTTGGCATCATTTTGCTCTCGGTTAAGCGCGGGCTAATGGGTAAAGGGCAAGCCGAGCAAATGGCCCTCTCGTTGCCGGAGCGAGGTTTTTACGTCGATGCGGGGCTGCTGTCGGAATTTTTGAGGCAGTTGAAAAGGGCGTGAGCTTTTCTGTCATCGCTCAACCTTTGAGGCACCTGCGGGGGTAACTGCCTTTTTAAAAGTATTCACCCTCGTCATTTCATTTTGGGAGTAAGTAAATATATAACTGCAGCGCTTTTAGAGCAGTTTGAAAAATTCCTCTCTGCCAATCCTCGCCTGCCTGAGTATGTTTAAAAGTGTGCCTCTCTTTATCTCATGCTTCCTAGGCACGACCACTAAGAAAATCCCCTCCGGAGTTTTCTTGTGCAGCGATACGTGACTTCCCCTCTGCCTGGTAATTTCAAAGCCGGCTTTCCTCAGGGCCTTGATGACATCATCGCCTGAGAGCACCGGGAGCTTCATCTCAGGCCTCTACTTCAGCAAGTATGGAACCGGTGAGAGCTTTAGGGACATATTCCTCGATCCTGCGGATATCCACGCCTGCATCCTCTAGAACTCGCTCGAGGATACCAAGCTCCTTTGCTGATTCGAGGTAAAGTTCAACTGCCTCCCTCAGATTGGCTTCAGCCTCCTCGATGGTTTCTCCTTGGCTGGCAACGCCGAGTTCTGGACAAAAAGAGGAGTAACCACCTCCAGGTTCTGGTTTGTATATTGCACCAAAGGCGATTCTACGCATTCACATCCCAACTAAAATGGGCTCAGTCTTTCTTTAAACCTTTTGTTGCATATCGCTCACGCTGGGGTTTTCGCTTTCACCCTGCTGGCTCTCAACTCCTGGCTGGGGTGGCAGACCTCATTGCTCACGCTTGGGGGGATGATCGGGATAGCGTGGTTCGTGAGCATGTTCGCGGGAGAGCAGCTCACGCCCCCGGGGCTGGGCACGACCGCTGCGAGCTGCTTGGCCGTGGCGCTGGCAGTCAGCATCGTCGGGTGGGGGGTTCGCGCTCAAGCGGTGGCTCAAGGAAGAAATCGCCAGGAAAAAATAACCGTGATTTAGTTACAAAGCGCCATCCCACCCACAGAAGTCCCACCTATAGAATTTTGACATATAATCCCGGTAATGCTATTGTTAACAGCTAGTCCAATAATGGCAGCACCGGCAAATTTCGGAGGTAATGGAGAAGCGTGGACAAATGACTACAATACCTCATTATACGAGCATTATGTAAATAATAACAACGGTGAGCTAAGATTCGCTTGGTTTGAGTCATCTGTATGCATTGCGATACCTGGTTATACAGAGGCAAATGTTAACGCAGTAGTATATCCTTACTATACTGGAAGTTTCGTTGACCCACTACATACAATCTATTAAATTTTTTCCTTTCTTTTTATTTTTTAAATAAATCAAATGAAAGTTAACAATTTTGAATAAACATTAATTTACTTGTTTGTCAAACGAAAGTTAACAAGGAATCAAAAATATTAGATCAAACAAAGAGTTAATCACACAAGGACGCCCGCGAATAAAGCTCCAGTCGTCCACCCGATCGCGAACCAGTAGGGCATGTCTAGGTTGAGCAGAAAAAATGCCTTGTAGCCGATGTCGCTCGAGAGGGAAGAAAACCTCATCAAGAGATTACAAAATTTTAAGCGCTTACGCCGAAAAGACAAGCGGTGAAGCATGAAGCGCAAACTCAGCAAACGCTTCCGCTCAATCATAGGCATATTGCTCACGCTAGGAGTTTTCGCGTTCATCCTGCTGGTTCTGAACTCTTGGCTGGGGTGGCCGACCTCGTTGCTCACGCTTGGAGGGATGCTCGGGATAGCGTGGTTCGTTAGCATGTTCGCGGGGGAGCAGCTCACGCCCCCGGGGCTGGGCACGACCGCTGCGAGCTGCTTGGCCGTGGCGCTGGCCGTCAGCATCATCGGGTTGGGGGTGCCCTGGAGGCTGGGGGAGGAGGACGTGCGCTT
>JAGMBM010000090.1 GCA_023129675.1 Hadesarchaea archaeon
TTTCATCATCTTTGCAACCGCTAGAGCTCGAGCAGTTTGGCACGAATTTCGTCATTTTTATCTAGAATTATCTCAGCAGCATAACCCTTGCTAATTGGCCCGGGGTTGACCATCAGGGTTCGCCCCAGCTTTTCGGTATTTCGGGCTTCGTGCACATGGCCGCAGAGCGCCACGAGGGGTTGCTTCTGCTCGATGAACTTGCGAATGCTCTTGCTCCCCACGTGAGTACCTTCGGCGATCTGGTCGAGCTTGGTGCCGTGGGGCGGAGCGTGGGTGACTAGCACCCAGTTGGTGCCGGTGGTGCAGGTCAGCGCCGCAAGTTCCTCCTGGATCTCCGCTTCGGTGAGTTCGAAGGGGGTATTGAAGGGGGTCAGGTTTGAGCCCCCGAGCCCAACAAATGTGATATTATCGAGCTGCTCGCACTTGCTGTGAAGGTTGACCCCGTACTTTTCGAGCACCTGCAGAGTCTCCTTCGGATCGCAGTTGCCCGGCACCGCGAACGTGGGTATCCCCGTTGTCTTGATCCGCTCAAGCATGCTTTCCGATAGATTAGCTGGGCCGAAGTTCGTGAGGTCGCCTATGAGCACAAGGCAATCATAACCGCGTTCGAGGAACTTGGAAAGGTTGCTTTCGGCATTAGGTACTCCGTGGAAGTCGGCTGCCACTAAAATTTTCAATCACTCACCGAAGCTTATAGGCAGTATGAGGCATTAAAAACGTTTTGGGTCTTGAAAATGGCGAGCGCAACGTTGAAAAAATTTAGAGACCGTGAAATAGCAGCACGGATCCTGCGGGAGATACGCGGGCTCTGCCCAAATCGCAGGGTAAAGTTCATGCACGTGTGCGGGAGTCACGAGGTAACCATCACCAAGTTCGGTCTTCGCTCCCTGCTTCCCAATTGGCTCGAAGTAATCAGCGGCCCGGGGTGCCCAGTTTGTGTAACGAGCACCGCGGAAATCGCCGAAGTTATCGAGTTCGCCAGGCGTGGTTACCTCATTACCACCTTCGGGGACATGTTTCGCGTTCCGGGCACGGGGACATCGTTGGCCGGGGCCAGGACCGACGGCGCGGATGTCAGGATAGTCTATGGCGTGGCTGATGCGGTCGAGACGGCGAGACGAAATCCAGGGCGGGAGGTCGTTCACGCGGCTGTTGGGTTCGAGACGACTGCACCCACGACTGCCGCTGAGGTTCTTCGCGGGCCCCCTGAGAACTTCAGCTTGCTCGTGTGCCACCGCCTGATTCCCCCGGCGATGGAGTTCCTGCTCGCGTCCGGCGAGGTTGCACTTGACGGGTTCATCTGTCCCGGGCATGTTTCGACGATAATTGGATCCAAGCCCTACGAGCTTCTCTCGGATCGTTACGGGGTGCCACAGGTAATCGCCGGGTTTGAGCCCATCGATGTTCTGCTCTGCATCTGGATGCTACTGAAGCAACTGCGCGAAGGCAGGCACGAAGTAGAAATTGGGTACACCCGCTCGGTCCGTCCCGAGGGCAATGTGGTAGCACAGGAGAAGATGGCTCAAGTGTTTAAAGTTGTTGATAAAAAATGGCGTGGGTTTCCAACGGTTCCAAGATCCGCTCTAGAACTCAGACGAGAGTTCGAAGGGTATGATGTACATGAAAAATTTGACTTTCAGGTGGGGGAGGTAGAAGACTTCGCAAGGGGATGCAGATGTGGCGATGTTCTCAGGGGGCTGATTCACCCACGTGAATGCCCGCTGTTTAACAAAGCGTGCACTCCAGAGCACCCAGTAGGGCCGTGCGCCGTGACCACAGAGGGCGCATGCAACATTGCAATGAAACACCCAACCATAGCGCTCTAAATTCCCTTCCCCCTACTTCTGAGCTGACCATCAGTCCCTTAAAATGGCCTTGATTTTTAGTTTCTAAACTATATTTCCTGATTTCACTATTTAAGCAAGAATAAATGACTCTTTTTGTTAAAAGAGTTAAAAATACCTAGATTTTGGTAATTTGAGGGAAAATCTTTATAGCACTTGCCACAATTTAGCTTGTTCTCGGGTGATGGGCTTGGTTGCAGATAAGAAAAAGGTGGCTGAAATCCTCAACTCAATCCGCAAGGACGGCAGACGTGAGCTGGTGGAGTTAGAGTCTAAGCGGGTCCTCGCTGCATGGGGGGTGCCGGTGAACCGGACGGAGCTCGCTCGCGACCTGAGTGAAGCTGTTAAGGTCGCACGAGAAGTTCATTATCCCATCGTTCTGAAAATTGCTTCCCCTGACATCATCCATAAGAGCGAGGCGAAGGGCGTCAAGGTGGGGTTGAGCTCGGAGCTGGAGCTTAGACAATCGTTTGGCGAGCTAATCGATAACGCTCGTGCATACAAGCCGGACGCAAAAATCATAGGGTTGACAATTCAGGAATACATCCCTCCCTCCCGCGAGGTGATCGTGGGTGCTCTACAGGACCCCTCTTTCGGCGCCACGGTGATGTTCGGGCTGGGAGGTGTGTGGGTCGAGGTACTTGAGGACGTCAGCTTCAGGCTGGCTCCGCTCAGTGCTGAGGACGCGCGCGAAATGATTCAAGAGATCAAGGGCTACCCGGTGCTCGCGGGCATCCGGGGGACGCCTCCGGCCGATGTCGGTGCGCTCGTCGACATCATCCAAAAGGTGGGGCAGCTCGCACATGAGTTCCCCAGGATAGCCGAGATGGATCTGAACCCGATTTTTGTATTCGATGATGGAAAGGGCGCGGTGGTAGCCGATGCCCGGATAGTCCTTAGGGAGAGCGAGTAATGTCTGGCGAAGTTAAGGCGATTTTCGAGCCCAAGTCAGTCGTGCTCGTAGGTGCCTCCGATGGGATTAGAGAAGGTATCGTTTCGCCAGCGTTCTTTCACTCGCTCGTTCACAATATGCATCGCTTCAAGGGCAAGACCCACGTTGTGGACCTGAGCGGGAAACTCGAGGGCGCCATCAAAAATTTGAATCAGGTGCCCAAGGGACGCGACCTCGCCGTAGTGTTGCTCCCCTCAAAGCTCGTCATGAAAAATTGGCGAAATTTACTCAATCTGGCGATAAAGGCGATTATTTTGGTCCCCGGGGGTTTTGATCAACAGCAACGGAAGGAATTGGCGCGCGGGGTCGCCAAGCGAAAGGTCTGCATTCTCGGCCCGAACGCGACGGCGGGGGTGATCAACACATCGAAGGGTTTGTATGCGACACTCGAGCGCGGTTTCATGCCCTCACGCGGAGGCATCGCAGTGATCTCGAAGGATGGCGCAGTTGGTATGGCGATACTCGATTGGGCCCGTTTTTACGGTGTGGGTGTGGGCAAGTTTGCATCGACTGGCGACGGTGTCGATGTCACTGAGGCGGACCTGCTCGAATTTTTAACGCGCGACAAGGAAACGAAAGTAATTTGCATTTATCTGGAGAGTGTTCGCGATGGGCGGAGGTTTATCGGGTTGATTCGTGAAGCGGTGAAAAAGAAGCCCGTCGTTGTGATGAATGGAGGCACAGCGCGAGATGAGCGAGATAAAATATTTGCTGCTTATCTCAAACAGGTCGGAGCTATTCGGGTTGGTATTGTCGAGGAGCTCCTGGGAGTTGCGGATGCATTGGCAAAACAGCCCCCCATGCAGGGCGATCGGGTGGCGGTAGTTACCAATGCCAGCGGGGCAGCGACTTTGGTCGTGGATGCCCTCTCCCGCAAAGGGTTTGGGTTGGCGGAGCTCTCTGATAAAGTCACGAAGAAGATCACCGGGAAATATCCAGATATCAACATCGCCGATTGGGTGGACTTGGGCATCGGCGCGAAGGCCGATCGGTACAAGTTCGTCCTCGAACAGGTGCTTTCGGATCATGGTGTGGATGGTGTAGTGGTGATGAACGAGCTCAAGTTGAGTTTCCTCGAGCCCGAAGATGTTCAAGCAATAGCGGAGGTGGCGGAAAAGTCGAAGGATAAGCCGGTCGTCAGCGTGACAGTGGCGGGGGGGGCTTGCGTTCTCGTGCGGGAGGCGGTGAAGGGCAAAAACGTCCCCGTTTACGACTCTCCCGAGAAAGCCGCTCAAGCGCTGGATGCGCTTCGCTTTTACGGGAAAACTCGCGCGAAGGTTGAAAAAGGCGTTTGAAATTTTGCTGGAATCCTACCTACCCAGGAACTGACCATGTCCTGGTTTTCCAACCACGTCCCCATCTTCAGCCACTATAATGCCTCGTGAGATCGTCGTCACCGGTGCCCCCTTAACTCCCACTCCCTCGTAAGGGGTCCAGCCAACCTTATAGTGCAATCTCTCAGCTGTTATCGTTACTTCTTTTTTGAGGTCCACGAGCACGAGGTCGGCGTCGGAGCCTTCGCGGATGACCCCTTTGCGCGGGTAAAGGCCGAAGGTCTGTGCAGGTTTGGTGCAGAGGACATCGACCAGCCTTTCGAGCGTCAGCCTGCCCTTTGCGACGCCTTCGCCGAGCATGAG
>JAGMBM010000091.1 GCA_023129675.1 Hadesarchaea archaeon
AGAACCAGTCCATCTTTGGGATCCCCCGCTCTCTTTTCTATATCCCTAAGAAAGACAGTCCTTATGCCGTCCGGGACGTTTTCGGGCAGTGCTTGGCTACGCCCATTGGGCCAGGAGCGGGTCCCCATACTCAGCTGGCACAGAACATCATCTGCGCGTGGCTCTGCGGTGCCCGATTCATTGAGTTGAAAACCGTGCAGATCATGGACGAACTGAAGATCCCCAGGCCCTGCATCGACATGGAGGACGAGGGGTATAACGTCGAATTTTCCCAAGAACTCAAGCTAGATCAATCTGCATGGGAGTACATCAAAGCCTGGGTATTGATCCACATTCTCCACGGGGTCCTCGGCTTTGAAGGCAGAGTTCCCTTCGGAACGGTCTTCAACATGAGCGTCGGCTACGACCTGAAGGGAATTCGGAGCCCGTCTATGACTCGTTTCATGGACAGACTGCAGGATGCGTCTGAGGAAATCTCCAAAATCCGGGCGGTTTTGAAAGAAAAGTTCCCCCAGTTCGCTGACATCGAGATCCCTTCTGGGATCGTCAACAGCGTTACCCTTTCGACCATGCACGGTTGCCCCCCAGGCGAAATCGAAAAGATCTGTAGGTATCTGCTGGAGGAAAGGGGACTGCACACGACGGTCAAGCTGAACCCCACCCTGCTGGGCAAAGAGGCGGTGATGCGCATCCTCCACGACTATCTCGGTTTCAAGGAGATTCACATTCCCGACGCCGTGTTCGAGCACGATCTGCAGTACGACCAGGCGGTGAAATTGATTAGGGCCCTGAAGAAGGTCGCAGCGGAGCGGGACCTAATCTTTGGGGTCAAGTTGAGCAACACCCTAGCCGTGGCGAATCACAAGGGCTATCTCTCCGGCGATGAAATCTACATGTCGGGACGCGTCCTCTATCCAATCACCATCAATCTCTTCCATAAGTTCTCCCAGGAGTTCGCCGGCGACCTGAAAGTCTCTTTCTCTGCGGGAGCCGACGCGCTCAACGTGACGTCCATCCTAGCCGCCGGTGCCTGGTCCGTCTCCGCGGTCACCGACCTTCTTAAACCAGGCGGTTACTCTAGGTTGACTCAATACCTGGAAAACCTGGAAAGGGATATGCGCGACCGGGGAGTGACGAGCCTGGAGGAACTCGCTCGGGATAAGCTGGCCAACCTGGAACTGGAAGCCGCCCGGAGCTTGGATGACCCACAATACAAGAAGGACTACCATCCCTACGGCCTCCCCAAGGTTAAATCAAAGCTGAACCTGTTTGATTGCATCAATGCTCCCTGTGCGGAGCAGTGTCCAGTCCTTCAGGACGTGCCCGAGTATGCTTGGCTGATTTCTCAGCGAGAATACGATCGGGCGCTGGAGATCATTCTAGCTCGCAATCCACTTCCTGGGGTGACAGGCTATGTTTGTACCCACCTATGCCAGACCCGATGCACGCGGAACAACTACGACGAGCCAGTAGCCATCATGGCGCTGAAGCGGTTCGCCGCCGAAAAGGGAAGGGTAACGATGAAGGCGGCCGAAAGGAGCGGCCACAGGGTGGCGGTGATCGGTAGCGGTCCCTCGGGGCTGGCCGCAGCCTACTACCTAGCCCTGTGCGGAATCGAGGTGGTCATTTATGAGGCCAAAGACAGGGTGGGGGGGATGCTAGCCATAGCTCCAACCTTCAGGCTGCCCAAGGCAGCCGTCCGGGAGGACATTGAGCGAATCGAGAAGCTGGGGGTCAAGATCAATCTTTCCCATCCTGTCACGACTCCTCCGGAGGAGCTTCTTAATCAGGGTTTCGATGCCGTTTACATAGCCTCGGGAGCCCAAAAAGGTGCCCGCCTAGGCATCGAAGGCGAAGATAGAAAAGGTGTCTACCAAGCCCTCGATTTTCTCGAGCGGGTGAGCCGGGGTGAAAGGGTTGGCCTGGGCAAAAGGGTCCTTGTGATCGGCGGAGGGAACACGGCTATGGATGCGGCCAGAACAGCCAAGCGGCTCACCGGCGAGCCGGTGAAGGTAGTCTACCGGCGAACCCGCCGGGAGATGCCAGCCACCGAAGAGGAGGTTGAGGGACTCTTCTCGGAAGGAGCCATTCTGGAAGAACTGGCTTCTCCCACCCGAATTATCCTCAAGGAGGGCCGGGCCGTCGCCCTAGAGTGCATTCGGAACAAACTGGGAGCAGCTGGCCCGGACGGGAGGAGAAGGCCAATCTCCATTGAGGGGAGCGAATTCCAGATTGAGGCGGATTCTATAATCGTGGGCATCGGCCAGCGCCCAGATGTCTCCTTCATCGACGGAAGCTCCGTCTCCCTGCACAAGAACGACACTATCGTTGTAGATTCTCAAACCGGGCGCACAGGACATGAGCAGGTCTATGCGGGGGGGGACGCGGTTCGAGGACCAGCCACCATCATCGAGGCGTGCGCTGACGGAAGGCGGGCTGCCGAGGCGATTTGCCGCCAGTTGGGCGTAAGAGCCAACCTGCCAACTGGGCAACTTCCCGTGCTCTCCGAAGAAGAGATCGTGCAGATGAAACATGTCCGCGCTAGGAAAGTGGCACAGTACAGGGGAGCTATGCTCCCTCCCGAAGAGCGAGACGGCTTTGACCTTATCGAGGCAACACTGACGGAGGAAGAGGCACTGGGAGAGGCGGCCAGGTGTATGCAGTGCTCCAACTTCTGCGATAAGTGCGTGGAGGTATGCCCCAACCGAGCTAATTATGCCTTCTTTGTCTCCCCCATGAGCCCGACGCTGCCCAAGGTCTCCTGCCAGCAGAGTGGCTTGAGGGTGTCCGGGGAGGAGGTCTTCCAAGTTGCACAGGCTAGGCAGATCATCCACATTCAAGACTTTTGCAACGAGTGTGGCAACTGCGCGACTTTCTGCGTGCACGATGGCAAACCTTACGAAGACAAGCCCGGGCTCTTCCTTGAGAAGAGCGACTTTGAACGGGAAGAGGACAACGCTTTCTACATCGAGAGAGGCGAGCGGGAATGGACCATCCGAAGGCGGGAAGGCGGGAAAGAGTCGCGTCTGTCTGTGGAGAGCGAGACCGAAGAGATGATCTTCGAAAATGAGTGGTTGAGGATGAGACTCTCCTCCGACTTTCGAATCAAAAACATGAAATTGAAAAAGGATTTCCGAGGAGAGTTTTCCTTGGTCGGCCCAGCGGAGATGTACGTAATCCTCAAGGGGGTTACCACCTCCTTGCCTTTCCTGCCTTTTGCCCGAAGCTAATATCTCTGCTGAGGCTACCAGCACCCATCAAAGGAAAACCAGTACACGAAAAAACCAACTCCTCCAATGTGCTCCATCTGTGACCTACGGAATCCGGCGTGACAGAAACGGCCTTCTACGAGGGGCCCGAGGCAGGCGAGTGTCCGCACGGTCAGGGAAACTTCCACGGCTATCTCGTAAAAGTTTTTATCGCAACTAGTAAATAATGTGAGATAGGAGGGCTAAAAATATGGCAAGTTTAGCGATAGAAAACGGGCTAATTGTAACTATGGATAAGGAACGGCGGATTCTCAAGCGAGGAAACGTAGCTATCGAGGATGGGGAGATCGTAAGTGTTGAAAAGGCAGGGGAAGCTAGGGGCAAGTACCGGGCCGAGGAGGTCATAGACGCAACGGGGAAAATAGTAATGCCCGGCCTGATATGTGCTCATCATCATCTCTATTCTACCTTTGCAAGGGGTATGGCCATTCCGGGCGAACCAGCGAAGAATTTCGTGGAGATATTGGAGAAGCTCTGGTGGAGATTGGATAACGCCCTGACCAAAGAAGATATCTATTACAGCTCCCTGATTCCCCTGATCGAATGCGTAAGAAATGGAACTACCACAATTATTGACCACCATGAGAGCCAATCTTGTCAGAAGGGAAGTTTGGAAGAAATTGCCAGAGCAGTGAAGGAAGTTGGGATTCGTGGCTCCCTCTGCTTGGGAACCTCTGACCGCTACGGAAGGGGGAAAGAGGGGCTGGAGGAAAACGAACGCTTTCTTTCTCTCCTCAGTTCTCGACCATCCCAACT
>JAGMBM010000092.1 GCA_023129675.1 Hadesarchaea archaeon
GTTGGAATTCACGTTCACTGCGCTGAGGACAAGGCTGATGAAGATGAAAATTTGAAAAAATACAATATGAGAGTGGTTGAGAGATTGAATTCGCATGGAGCTCTGGGAGAGAAGTCCATCGCTGTTCACTGTGTTCACGTCGATGAAAAAGAGATAAATATTTTGAAAACCACGAGGACTAACGTGGTTCACAACCCTGAATCAAATATGAACAATGCCGTGGGCTGTGCCGATGTCTTAGGAATGATGGGAAAGGGAATCGAGGTTGGTCTGGGCACCGATGGAATGAGTTCAGATATGCTCTCTCAAATGAGATGTTCCTATCTCATCCATCGCCACGTAAAAAAGGACCCCCGGGTTGCATTTTTGGAAGCACCTGCAATGCTATTGAACAACAACCCTAAAATTGTAAAGAGGGTCGCTGGCTGGAGAGTGGGAGAAATTGCAAAGGGTGCCTTGGCAGACATCATTTTAATTGATTACCTTCCTCCTACCATCTTAAATGAAAATAACTTCCTAGGCCATCTGATCTTCGGTTTGGTTGATGCAACCGTAGACACGACAATATGTAATGGAAAAATTTTGATGCAAGATAAGAAATTGGTAGACTTAGACGAGAGATCCATCACCCAAAAAGCTTCTCAATTGGCTTCGGAACTTTGGAAACGTTTATAGATGTTTAGAACCGCATCGCCCTCGTCGGGCAAACAGAAACACACATCCCACATCCATAACACTTAACTGGGTCGATCCTTGCAATTTTTCTCACTATTTTAACCGCTTCGTAAACGCAGTACTGCTCGCAGAGTCCGCAGCCCGTGCATCTAGACGATATGATCTCCGGTGGTTTGGCGGTAGTACGAAAAGGCTCCTCTGGCAGGTGGCGGAGCGCAATCCCCTTAAAATCCGCAATTGAGTTGTAGCCCTTGGCGCGCATGAACTTGACCATTTCATCTGCAATGAGCCCGTAGATTTTGTATCCTCTAATTATCGCTGCAGTTGAGAGTTGCACCGCCGAGGCCCCAGCCATGATGAACTCAACGGCATCGCGAGCATTACTGATGCCGCCCACCCCAATGACTGGTATCTTCACCGCACGACAGATGTCAGCCACACACCGAACCGCGAGCGACTTGATAGCGGGGCCCGAAAGCCAACCGTAGCCAGAGACGCTTCCCAGCATAGGCATCGTGTTTTCTATGTCGATTGCCAAGCCCGGCCCCAGCGCATTTATCGCCACTATTCCATCCGCCCCCGCCCCTTCCACCGCTCGTGCGAGCTGGATCACGTCGAGCGCGTTCGAGCTGAGCTTCACGAACACCGGGATATCGACGACCTCTTTCGCCGCCTTCGTGGCTTCGGTCACTAGTTCCGGGTCCCTTCCGAGGTGATGCGTCGATAGTTCAATTGCATCCACGCCAGCCGCTTTTACCTTCGGCGCAACTGCTCGAATTTCATCGGCCTTGTAGCCCACGCTCGCTATCAACGGCAGTCCCTTCTTCTTCGCCTTCGCATACTCGTAGCGGAGCCATTGCTCGAGTGGCAAATCGCTCCAGAGCTCAGCGTTCAGGATGCTATCTTTGACTTTCACCATGTTAGGGCGAGGCACATGGGCTGGGGAAACGCTCACCGTCTTCGCGACCAACCCGCCGGCGCCTCCATCAGCAGCTTTTACTAATGCATCGCCATCGCGCACCGTCGGGCCAGCTGCGGGCAGAATGGGGTTGCGGAATTTTAAACCACATATTTCCACGGATAGGTCGACCACTCCATCACCTCCGCCTTATCGCCCCAAGCTTCTGCCAGAGCTTCTCCGCCGATTTCCGCGCCACCTTCACCGTCTCCGCTTCGTCGAGAGTCTGCATCTTTCGCTCGCGCATCAAGACTTTGCCCCCAACGACGACCGTTTCGACATCATCGCCATCAATGGTGTTAACGATGTGCCCGACGACGCTCTCGGGACACACGGGTGTAGGCGCGATGGCTGGATTTATGATGATGATATCCGCTAGCTTCCCGGACTCAATCGAACCCAGCTCATTCCCCAACCCGTAGAGTTCCGCTCCACGGATCGTTGCCATCTCGAGCGCCTCCATGGGTGAAATCACGCGGGGATCATGGAGGGCGACCTTGTGCAGCAGGAAGGCGGCACGGAGGTTCTCGAATCCGTCGAAAATATAACCATCATTGCCTAATCCCACGGTTATCCCCATCGAGAGCATTTTTACCACTGGTGCAACTCCGACCGCATTTAGCATGTTGCTCATGGGGTTGTGGGCCACTTTTGCTCCGGTCTTTTTGATGATTGCTAGCTCATCATCGTTGACTTGCACGCAATGAGCAAGCACGACATCTTGCGCGAGTAATCCTTCATCGTTCAGCCGTTCGATTGTGCGCTTGCCGAACCGCTCTAAACTGTGATAGAGGTCCACCAGCCCCTCGGAGGTGTGGATGGTTATGGGCACCTTGTAGCGACTCGCGAGTTCTCTGACATGGTGGAAAAGCTCGTCGGAAACCGTGAAAGAAGAGTGGATGCTGAACATCCCCTGCACCCGGCGCATGCGCTCCTTCTTGACCTTCCGGATGAATCGTTCATTCTCCTTCGTGCCCTTGGCCCCCTCGGCGTGTGTTCTACGCTCGGTCGCCTCAAACGCTATGATGCCCCGCATCCCCGATTGCTCGACCGCGGCAGCGATTCGATCAAGCACGCCGGTTATGGCGTTCGGACCCGAGAAGGTGTCAGCAAACATGGTTGTACCCGTCTTGATGAACTCGAGGCAGGAGATAAGGGCACTCGCATACGCGTCCTCGCGAGTCATTGCCTCGTCCATCGGCCACCAGATGCGCTGCAGAATCTGCGAGAAATCGGTGGGGGGCTCAATCTTCAAAGGGGCGCCCCGCAAGAGCATGCCGTAAAGATGGGTGTGCGAGCAAATCAGGCCGGGCATGACTATTTTGCCGCGAGCGTCGATGACTTCTTCAGGTTTGCTCCTGATTTTTGCTTTGCCGCGCTTGACCGAAACAATGCGGCCATCCTCAACAGCAATCGAGCCATTAGCGATGATTCGACAATCTTTATCCATCGTGACAATCAAACCGTTTTTAATTAACAGGTCAACCATCCAATCCCTAACAACAAAACACTGGCATACATTTAAGCTTTCGGTAAAACTGGCGAATCAAAGATGGACCGCTCCCAAAAAAGAAAAAGGTTATCCGTGGCGGTTTATTTAAACCCCCTAAATTACTTGAGTATGGTGATCAAAACATGCCAGAATTTTCAGCGTCCATAATGAATCAACTCATCCGAAAAACGGCCAAGGTCCGCGTTTCGCGTAGCGCCGCCCTCGAGCTCAGCGCAGTCCTCGAAGAATATGCGGTTGAGCTATCAAAGGAAGCGATAAAGCTAACTAAACATCGCAGCGCGAAAACCGTAAACGAGAGTGATATTAGGGCAGCTGCATCAAGAATACGCGCATAACTTTACCTTGACTAGGTGATGTTTTGGTCGATTTAGTTATTCGAAATGCGCGCTTAACCTTGCCCGAGGGAATTATCCGCGGAGAACTCGCAGTCGAGAAAGGACGCATCTCTGAAATCGCTGCAAGTGGGCTGCCCAAAGCCGATCGAGAAATCGATGCGAAAGAGAAAATTGTGATGCCCGGAGTTATCGACATCCACGTCCATTTCTATGATCGCCATTACCTCCCCCGGGAGGACTTCCAAAACGGTAGTGCCGCAGCCGCAGCGGGAGGCGTCACCAGCGTGATCGTGATGCCCCTCGATACTCCGATGCTGGCGCCGAGAACGATAAAAACCATCATCAAGCTCGGGCAGAAGGAGAGCCTCATAGATTTCGCCCTCCACGCGGGAAACATGACTGCAGAGTCGATCAAAAATATTCCCAAGCTTGCCTCGCTCGGCATTAAATCATTCAAAGCATTCACGTGTGCCCCCTATGGTATCAAAGACCGGATGTTGGAAGAGTTGATGACCGCGATAAAAAATGTTGATGGTATAGCATTTGTCCACGCGGAGGACGACAAAGTTCTGCAGGAGCAAACCGAGCGGCTCCTCAAGGAAGGGCGGAAGGATCCATTAGCTCATACGGAATCACGCCCGAACGAAGCCGAAGAAAAAGCCGTTGAAAAAGTGATTAAGCTCGCCCAACGGACTGGCTGTAAATTGCATCTAGCCCATATCACGACACGCCAGGGTGCTGAGCTCGTCAAAAA
>JAGMBM010000093.1 GCA_023129675.1 Hadesarchaea archaeon
AATCGAGGTCGCCCACCGAACCCGCGGCAAGCTCATCTACGACAGGCTCAACCTGAGGCGTTGGGTGCTCGATAGGCTCACTCCAGTGCTTAAGGAGGAGAGCCCTGAGCTGGCGGGACAGCTACCTGATCTCATCCGAGAGCAATCGGAGAGCTGGCGAAAAGTCTGTTCAAAGGTTGAGTCGATCTGCAGGGAGCTGGGAGTGGAATGCGAGCCAGCTTTTCGAGCTCATTCCTTTACCAACAAATAACTCTTTTTAGTGAAACTTTTAATTTCCAGTAGGAGGTTGAAAGACTTGGTCCGTGTGCTGTTGATCAATCCTCCGATCAAGACGCAGATGACGGGTGTACTTTTTACAGCCATGTGCGAACCCCTAGGCTTGCTCTACATGGCTGCGGTACTCGAGCAGCGCGGAATAGAGGTCGGAGTTATAGATGGAATCGGCGAGGGGCTCAAGCATGAGGACCTAGAGAACAGGATTGCGGAGTTTAGTCCTGATGTAGTTGGAATCGCATGCATGATGACTGAAACATACCCCGATTCTGCCGAGATGGCGAGGATAGCGAGACGGGCTGCTCCAAAAGCGAAGATAATCTTGGGGGGACACAACGCCTCGTTCGTGGCAGACAAAATCATCGAAAATCTGCCTGAAGCGGATTACGTTGTTGTTGGAGAGGGAGAGTATACATTTCTGGAGCTTGTGCGCTCAATAAGCAATAAAAGTGACATCGGACGGGTGAAGGGGGTGATGTACAGAAACAACGGTAAAGCGACCTTCACAGGGGTTAAAGAACCCGTTCAAAATTTGGATGAACTCCCATTTCCAGCTAAACACCTACTACCGCAGAACGCCCGCTACGGGCACTTTTGGTACGGAAGATACAGAGTAGCACTCAAAAATCTTTCAGGGATGATCACCAGCCGCGGATGTCCATTCGGGTGCACGTTCTGTTCCTGCACCACCTTCTCGGGCAGAAAAATAAGGGCGAGATCACCTGAAAATGTGGTAAAAGAGATGGAATATCTCGTCAACGAGCGCGGTGTAAAGCAGATATTTATCGTGGACGACAATTTCACGGCGTTTCCAAAGCGCGTCACAGAGATATGTAGACTGATCAAAGAAAGAAACATCGATGTCAACTGGTTCTGTGAGGGCAGGGTCGACACAGCATCTGAGGAGATGTACAAAGCTATGGCTAAGGCTGGCTGCTGGCTGATCTTTTTGGGTCTCGAGAGCGGGAGCCAGCGGGTTCTAGATTATTACAAAAAGAAGACGACGGTTGAGAAAGGGAGGCAGGCGGTTGCCCTTGCTCAGAAAGCTGGCATAGATGTCGTTGGCTCCTTTATAGTTGGGGCCCCGATCGAGGTCGAGGAAGATTATCAGAAAACGCTTGATTTTATCAAGCATGCCGACATGGACATGGTAAGCATAAGCTCACTCAAAGTATTGCCGGGTACGGAACTCTGGCGGAGGTTCGAGGAAAGCGGTGCGATCAAGCCCAGCGATTGGGACAAATATTTTGAGATATTTGACGTGTTCGATGGACATTCAAAGGAAAAGATACGCAGGTGGATGACGACCGCAGAAAATGGATTCTACCACCGCCCAAGCTACATAGTCAAAGAAATGGGAAGGTTATTTGGGCGGCATAGAAAACTGATTTCCTACGTCGTGCGAAACCTCTTCTGAGTGGAGCCGCCGGTGGGGGTCGAACCCACGACCTATCGCTTTCTTGCCGAGTTACGAGGCGATCGCTCCACCGCTGAGCTACGGCGGCCCAATCTAAAACTTGCTCCAAACACTTTAACCATTTCTAAAACAGGCGCGCTAGGATTTTAATCCAATTTCTTTCTCAATCTGTTTCAGATAAACTAACATGAATTTATGAAAATCTGGCGCCGGGGCAGGGATTTGAACCCTGACGACCCAAAGGGTCAACAGCTCTCGAGGCTGCCGCATTGCCTGACTCTGCCACCCCGGCTCATGTAAACTTGTTTCTTACTCTTAATTTAAACTGACCATACCTACAGAAAGTCCGCAAGGCTCAGCTGTCGATGGGCGTCGCTCTCGAACATTGATTTTATATCGCGCTGCACCAGCTTGAGGCGTTGCTCGGTGTAATCACTCGACTCGTAATCGTGCGCTATCTGCATCGCAATCTGCAGGTACTTCTCGACGCCTCCCCGCGTGACCGTGAGGATGAGCTTCCCCCCACACCGCGTGCATTGGCCTCTTAGCGGGACGCGGCGATACTTTGAGTTGCAGCCCGTGCATCTGAACTGCTGGCTCGCGAAGGCCCGCATGTTCCCCTTCAAGTCCGGAATGAAGTGGTGCTCGATGAGTCGCTCGGCAACATCCCGTTCGTCCACAGCCCTAATCTTTCTGGCTAGCCCAAGCTGCGCCGAAGTCTTTTGCTCCATCGTCTCAAGCGTCTTGTAGCGGCTCGTATGGGGACCGGCCGCGATGTTTCCCGTGTCGAACGAAAACTTCAGTCCCACGTACTGGGCCTCGCTCCCGAGCCTTCGCTCAACGGTCTCCATGAGCTGCGCCAACTCGCTCGGGCTCGCATAGTGAAGCGTGGCCTCATAGAACTCGAGTGGGTATCGCTCCATCACATCCATATTATGCGCCTCCTTGTCGATCTCGGTGGGGTCGATGCGGGTGTTCAGGATGAGCGGGGCATCCATCATCCCGCCGCGCTTCGAGGGCAGGAAGCGCTTGCTGAAGTTGAGTAGCGCATCGAGCAAAAGAATGACCGCATCCTCATCCCCGTCTGCATCTCGTCTCTTTGCCGAGTGGAAGAAGGGGTGCGCGTAGCCGACATTTGCGTCGGTGAAACCGATGACGCGCCCAACAATGCCCACCGATGTGTGCGGCGCTAAACCGATGACTAAGTGCCCTGTCAAGTCAGCGGGCCAGCTCGCGTTGTAGTACGGCTTCAACCCATAGAACTTCTGAAGTAGCTCGTCGACGAACTTCGACGCGCGGAGCAAGTACTCGGCGCACGTGTTCGAGAGAATGATGTCCTGTACCCTGAGCTCAACGAGCTGATCATCCCGCTCCAGCGGCTTCTCCTCCCAATCCCGCTCGTAGCCCAATTCGCGTAGCCGTTCCACGGACGTGCCTACTTCCCGCGGCCTGAAGTGGGTGAGCGGGGCATCCGTGGCATCGAATCGCACCGTTCCGTCCTTGAATACGTAGATGCGGTGCTTCGCCCGCAGGATCCCTTTTTCGATGGGCTCTGGAATTTTATGAGCACTCGTCATGCCCCTGACACCTTTGACCTCCGGCGGCGCTTCCTCCTGCAACCGCTGCAGTGCTTCATCGAAGAGCGGCTTCAGCTCGACCTTCCGCTGGTCGAAGTATCCTGTGCGGACGTTACATGCGAGGCAACGCTCCTCTTTTGTCGGACGCTTGCAACGGGGGCATACCCGTGTGTAATTTGCGATCGTCCCGCACTTCGGGCATTTTCGAGTGAAGCCAACGGTCCCGCACTTCGGGCACTCCAGCCTTGCCACCTCTACATAGATTTCTCCACCTTCGGCTGCCTTTATCACACTACGCGTCGCCCCACCGCGCAAGCTGACAGGGAAAAGCACGTGCACCGGGGGTTTCATCAACCGTGGGTTTGCCTTCTCCGGTCTGCCCATCCTACATCCTATACGCGTTGGAGCTTTCCGCTTCACCGGAAACCCAGCCAAGACCTGAACGATCTCCATGACATCCTTCGATGGATTTGCGCGCAACGTCTCCTCGAGGCGCTCGCTTGTCAAACGCTGCCCATCGAGCAGGCTCAAGCACCTGCAGAGGGGAAAAACATGACTCTCAATTAAGACGCATCCATTCTCAACCCTATGCGGCACCCCGAGGACCTCAAGCACTCGCTTAGGTGTTTGATTCAGAATTAAGCGAAGTCCTTCAAGTTTGCCGTCCTCGAACTTCGGCTCCCCTCCCACCAGCCAGCTGCCCAGTTCTCGGAGCTCCTCGATGCCAATATCGTGAAAAAGGTATGTGTACGCGGGGTGAAGCGGAACCTCGAATTTCTCAGATAATTCCACCGCCAAGGGTGGAGCGGGCTTCAAGTAGGGGGGTGAAAGGTAAGAAGATAAGTCTGCGTCGAATTTCTTCCCCGCCAGCGCCCCTTTGACTTCCTGGGCCCACCACTCCTCGCAATAACCGGCTGGCATGAGCGGGTGGTTGTTCTCGAGAAACTCGCCAAAACCTATGAGGATGTCCCCAAGCGATAAGATCTCGCTGACCCGGTCCCTGAGCTCGAGTGCTTGCTCGACCGAATTCACTTGAACCACCGAGCCGTCGTCGAGCTTGACGATCGGTCCTTCGATTGAGTCCACGGGCGTTACAGCACCACTTTTACCTGGCCGCTCCATCTTGAGCTGAGTCCCAATCGCTATGAAATCGTCACATATCGTCATCGCCGCGGGGTGGATGCCAACCGCAGCTATGCCAGTATTCCTTGCGCGCCCGTAGCGAAGCCTGAACCCTCCTTCCCGGCTCGGGTGGGAAAAAACGGGCCTGCCCGCAATCACCTCATCCAGATACTTGCTCCCTTTCGGGTAAGCCGGCGCAGCTTCCTCCTTTGACTGTGCTTTGGAAACCAACTCGGAAAGCCAGCCCCAGCCGTCGATATTCAGCTTGCTCACGTGCTTTATTATCTTCGGCGCCTTCTGAAGGACCCCCTCCACCAAAGCCAAGATCGCCCCTCCCCGGACGAAGTTGTGCCCTATCCGCTCAAGGTCACGATAGGCGGTTACCGAAATGTCCTTTTCGGTCGGTTCACCGGTTATCTCTACGGGAATATTGCGCACAGCGGCTCGGATGTCGTCAGGGGATGGGGGAGTGTATTGGAGGTGGGCGATATCGGTGGTATAGAGATCCGTCTCCTCCACAAATCGCTCGACCTCGTTATCGGTCGGCTTGTAAGGGCCCAAGTACAACTTTCGCCGCACGAAGTCCCCAGTGAGGACGGCGAGCGCAGTTGCGGTGCCTCCCGCCGACCTAATCGGGCTGGCGAAGTAAAGCGCGAGATAGGGTGAGCCATCAAAATTTTTCCTTATCTCAACATGGGTTATACCCTCAAGTGGCGCTATCACAATACCCTCTGTTATTATCGCGAGCGCCGTCCGGACTGCCTGCTCCGCCGCCTGCTGCTCTCGAAATCCTCCAAAGTGGCCATCGACGATCATCTCAGCTATTTTTAGAGACAGCTCCTCACGTGACATCGCCTTCTCGAGCTCACGTATCACCTCTGCCACGCCGGGCGGTCCAACGAGTTTCTCGACCCTCGAGGCGAGGTCTTCGGCCCTGGGGATTTCCAGTTCCAGCTCTGGGTCATGGCCCAACGCCCGAGCTTTCTTGGCTATCCCGTAGATTTCATTGATTTGCCGCTCGATTTCATTGAAGTAAGCTTTTATTTCCTGACTGGCAACCGTCATCTGCTCACTTTAATCTGAATTTTTTTATATCTGATCATTTTGAGCGCGGGGGCTGGGCAGGAGGCAAAAAATTTCTCTGACCGAGGAGGATTTTCTACCTTCCTTTTAGGTAGCACCCGGCCCCCGCTTCGCTCTGCTAATGTTCCCCACCAATCCAAGAGCAAATCCGCAGCTTGAGCGAGTTCACGCAAAATGAATCACCCTGGCTTGGCGGGTTTGTAGATCGATGATGGGCACGATTCCCGGCGTGGGATTCACCCCAAGCCGCCGCATGAAAATGGTCTTCTCTTGAAAGGTTCCCGAGTTAACCACTTCCACGTCACGATACCGCTCGTACCCGTAAACGTGCATGTGGCCGCAGTGAAACACGTCGGGCACCTCTTCTATCACGAGGTAATCCTGCTGCTCCGGCGATATCGCCGTGCGCCCCCCATAGACCGGGGCGAGGTGCCGCTTCTGCAGGAGTTTGACCATCGGGGGCGTGGATTTCTGCCGGTTCAGCCCGGGCATTGTTGCTATTAAGTCGTCGAAGCTCCTCCCGTGATAGACCAGAAAATTAACACCGTGAAGGGATACCCACACCGGATTCCCGACCATGACAGAGTTCAGGTCGTAGAGGCCTCCCGCGATATCCTTTTGGATCGCCGGCTGGGGCTCGGAGGGGCGCACGGCATCGTGGTTCCCGGGTGCTATAATGATGGTGATGTGCTCAGGCACTTGGGCTAAGAGTTTAGCCGCGGCATCGTACTGCTTGACTATATCATTGATGAGCAACTCATCCTCCTGCTGGGGGTAAACCCCAACCCCATCGACTATGTCGCCTGCGATCACGAGGTACTTGACCCTGCTCGCCAGCCCCTGCTGCTTGGCGTTGCCTACCTCACCTCGCAACCAATTCACAAACTTTATGAACGCATCCTCGAGGAACATCTCGCTCCCGACGTGCAGGTCCGATATCAGCGCCGCACAGACAGGGTCCTCAGCGCGGGAGAACTCGTGTGTGGTGGGCAAGTCAGGCCAGACGATGTCTCTAACGAACAACCTGGGGGCGCGGTCTCCGCTCCGCACATCCCCCACGATCCCGACTACCTCATCCACGACCACCTCTGCCGCTTTTCGCATGAGCTCCCTCCGGCCCTTGAAGACCCACGCCGACGCCCGACCGTTCAAATCTTCTATTTCTAAAACTACGTGCCCCCCCGAGGTCTCCCGCTTATCTGAAACCATCCCGATTACTTTCACCAATGCCCTATCCTCGAATCTCCTCAGATTGCTGATCGGAATCGCATCGTGAAAGTCGACGCGCTTTCGGAGGATACTGCTCAAGCGCTCATAACGATCCTTAAACACGTTCACAAAGTCCTTCAGCTCCCCCTCCGTGTAGCTCCGCCCGGTGACATCCTTAAGCACCTTGACGCGGGGCTCGAACTCACCAGCCTTCGGTTTGAATTTGGTGCGGGTGAGCTCGGGTAATTTTTCTATAATTTCTCTCGCTCTGGGTGCCTCCCCCGCTTCAGGCAGGCTCGGTTTGGGTGGGGGAACCGTGGGCACGGCCTCTGTCTTAGCGCCCTCTCCTTCCAGAATTTTTGTAATGAGATCAGCCGTTACCAGAAAGGGCCTGCTTCCCATTTCTCTAATGCCAACTAGCACTCGCTCGGCCACGGACTCTGTGTCCTCCCGCCTGCGTAGCGTGTCGAGCGCGTCCGACGTCAGTTGCATGTCCGCATCCATAAATTTGCGAATCAAAGAGGCGTCGTCCATGGAAATCTCCTACGCGAGCGTCAGCTGCCGCGGAAGGGAGAGCGCCTCGATGTTGCCGATGGGATGCTCTTCCTGAACTGCCGCCCTCGCTTGAATCGGCGAGATGTTCAACGTTATCTCTTTGGTCCGCCCGTAGCGACCCTTGCTGATAATCTGGGCATTGATGATCCCTAGCATGTCTAGCTCAGATATCAAATCGCTGACGCGGCGCTGCGTTAGCACGTCCAACCCGCCCTGCCGGCATAGCGCGCGATAGACGGTGTACACGTCACCCGTCACTATCTTGTGCGAGTTCCTCTCCGTCAAAAGCACGACACTGAAGAGCACCAATTTCGACTGCGATGGCAACGTTCGAACGACCTCCACCATCTTGTCCTGCTCCATCTTCTCGAAAGCCCGCCTGACATGGGTCACGGTGACCATCTCCACGTCCTCACGCTCGGCCAGCTCGCCAGCGATGCGAAGCAGGTCGAGAGCCCGCCTGGCGTCACCGTGTTCCCTCGCCGCGTGGGCCGCGCAGAGTGAGATCACGCCGTCGCCTAGCACGCCGTCAATGTAGCTCATCCCCGCTCGCTTCTCCAATATGTCCTTGAGCTGAAGCGCGTTGTATGGAGGGAAAACTATCTCTTCCTCGCCGAGGCTGCTCCGAACGCGGGGGTCCAAGTAACTCATGAAGTTCAGATCGTTGGAGATGCCCACGATGCTCACCTTCGCCTTCATCAGGTCGGAATTCATGCGGGTCAGATTGTAGAGAACTTCATCACCGCTCTTCAGCACGAGCCTATCAATTTCATCCAGTACGATCACCGCGAGCTGTGGGTCGTGGTCGAGCGCCCTGAAGAAACATCTGTAGACTTCATCTGTCGGCCAGCCGGTCATCGGAACGCTTTTAGGAAAACCGAGAGAACTTGCGTATCCCGCACTGTAGCGTTTCTTGAGTTTCTCCAGGAAAATGTTTGCCAGCGTCGCGAGAATTCGGTACTGAGTGTTGACGACCTCGCAGTTCAGGTAAACCACTTCCACCTTGCGCGGCGCACGATCGGCGACGCGTTCGAGCTCTTTCGACACGTGCTTCACGCTAGCTGTCTTCCCTGTCCCCGTCTTGCCGTAGATGAATAGGTTCGACGGCGTCTCCCCTCTTAAGGGGGCCACAAGTATCCGCGCGAGCTGATGAATCTGCTCACCCCTGTGTGGTAGTTCCTCGGGCGTGTAGCTCGGTCGCAGATACTCCCGGTTTTTGAATATCGGCCTCGTTTCCAACAGCATGTCGAACAGGCCTTCCGAACTCCTCATTTTTACCTACCTCCTCTCCTGCCTTCTCAAGGGACTCATTCAATCGCTTGCCCCACATGTCGAGTGTCACGGCCAAGCGATTGATCAGGAACCGCTCTTGGGGCGGTATGGGATCGGCCCCCTCTGGGGAAAGTGCAAACCGAAGCAGCTTTGGAATCCTGACTTCCATCAGGGTTGAGACTTGGGTCCGAATCTCCTCGGCTTTCTTATGCTCTCCAGCCGCCCGTGCAAATGCTATCTCTTGAGCGACCGATGAATAGAAATCATCTGGAACGGGCGTGAGCTCAAATTCACGCTCCTCCGCCAAGAGGAGCTTCCGGAGTTCCATTAGCGTGAGTTTCTGGAGGGGCTCCGCGAACCCGTGACGCTCGAGGACCGCAGCCTCCCACGCCTCAAGCTCCGTTTCCTCCCCCTCCGCCAGCGGGCCCAGCTGCCTGCCCACCAACTTCATCGCTGGCAAATCCTTAAGGATTCGAACGCGTTTCATTTATTTCACCGCCCGTGCGACCATACCTGGCTTCGGCTCGTACAGGTGCCCCCTTATTTTCTCTTGGTCGATCAGCTCTTCCACGAACTTTGGTCTGATACCCTCCGACTCGGCGATGCGTTTTATCTCCTCGACCGGCGCCGCCCCGCCGTACTCTCCCTCGAGCCGCTCAATTATATCCAGCACGCGGCGGATGTTATCGCGCTGGGATTTGGGCTTGCCCGTCATGAGCACGTCGATATCCAGTTTTCCCGTCTCGGTGTCGATTCCAGCCTCCTGCAAGGAGCGCTTGATGAGATTGATTGCACGGTTTGCGTCCTCAACGGTCACGCGATCGCTCAGCCTCATTCGGGTGTTCGCCTTCGCCAGCCGCACAATGGCCTCGAGCTGCCTCACCGTGATCGGGAGCGGTGCCTCGCCTCGCTCGGCCACCCTCCTCCAATCGACGAAGAAATCCTCGATTGTCTTCATGGCCTCCTTGTCATCAAATTTCGGATCGAGGTTCTGGCGCGCGTAGATGATGATTTTACGCAGGAAATCCAAGTCGAGGGGCGGCTTGACCACCTTCGTGGGGGCGCGGTGTAGTTCTAGAATGTAGTGGGCCATGGTCCGATCTTGGTCGGCGCGTGGTTCGTCGCGCATGATAAAAACCAAGTCGAATCTTGAGAGGATCACGGGATCTAGGGGGACTTGCTGTGCGATTGTGAGGTTCTTCTCAAATCTGCCGTATTTTGGGTTGGCTGCCGCGAGCACAGCGGTGCGAGTGTTGAGAGTTGCGACGATGCCCGCCTTGGCCACGCTGATCGTCTGCTGCTCCAACGATTCTAAAATTGCGTTCGAATCCTCTGATCTCATTTTCTCGAACTCGTCGATGCTGGCCAAACCGCCGTCTGCTATCACAAGGGCCCCAGCCTCGAGGGCCCACCCACCACTTATCTCATCGCGGACTGCCGCAGCCGTAAGGCCGGCACCCGTGGCCTTCATACCGGAGGTGTAAAGACCGCGAGGGGCAACGTTCGCGGCCCATTTCAGGATTTGACTCTTCGCAACACCCGGGTCACCTGTGAGGAGAACATGGGTATCGCCTCGAATTCTCGTTCCATCATGCAAATCAATTGCCTCGCAGCCGAATAGCTGTAGCGCAACCGCCTCCTTGATCGCGTCATGCCCATAGATGCTCGGAGCAATTGACTGGATGATCTTGTTTCTGATCCAAGGGTCCTTCGCAAGCTCCTTAATTTGGGCCTTGTCCTCCGGGGTCAGCTCGGCCTCCTCGACACCTTTCTGCAGGACCTCGATGTGGCTGATGAATAATATCTTCCGAAACGTCTTCTTGCGCTCCTGGCGCCTGCCCTCCTGAAAGACGCGCAGCACGCCCGTCAACATCACATGGTTCCCCGGCACCGCCTTGTCGACAAAATCATCCCTGACTATTCCATCCAACCTTCGGGGCATCCGGCCGCCGCGCAGCTTCTCGGGGGGCTCCTGTATGCACATGCTCTGCCAGTCGCGGAACTCCGAGCTCTCGATCACGAGGTCGAATGGGCCCTTCTTGCCGCAGTTGGGATTTTCACACACAAGAGGCTCCCTGAAGAACTCACCAACCTGAAGTACCTTATTTTTCTCGCCACAACGCCTGCATTTGAATACCGCCTCCGTCGCCTCAGGCTTCACCTCGCCCGACCGCGTCAGGATCCCCTCGACCTGGATGAACTTGCCCACGTGCCCAGCGCGAATCTTGCGGATTTCTACGGACTTATCGAGTCCCATCACTCGCAAGCGCATTCCGGGAAGCTTCGTTATCCCTCCCAAAATTTCGTCTGCCGTGTCGAGGAAATCTACTGGATTATCGAGCAAGCTTTTTGCGAGCTCCATGTCAAACTCTAGGAGCTGGTCGAACGCAATGAGGAGCGACTTCCGCCCTTCCCTCGCTATCCTGCGTAGCTCCTTGAGGATCTCCCTGCGGTGCAGGAACTCCTCTAGCCTCTCTTTAGCCTTAGGCTCCAAAATTTCTCACCCCAACCGACAGCGGTGAAATGAAGAGGTCGTGAAACGTATTTAGGGAGTGTGGTGAAAATTTTGAACTTTGAGCTTAAAGTCTGAGAAACTTTTGCGCACATCCTAAAACTATCTATGTCACAATTTTTCACCTCCAAGAAACTGGACGAACTAGCGCAAAACGGTGGTTTTGGTGCTTTTATTCGAATATGCACTTTTATTCCCCCAATAAAACCTAAAAGGAGATTTTTTGAAGTCATTTTTGGGGAGAGGTCACCGAAAGTATTCCCAATCTCAAATTCCCGGGTTTGCACAGTTTATTTTCAAAATAGCTCTAAAAAAGCGGATATTCTTCAAAACACCATTTTATTTTCCGAGTTCGAGTGGAAACAGTCGAAAACAGTGGAAACATAGGTCTAAAGCTTCGAGTTCTGGGTTAAGTTCCAATTTTAAATCGGGAGACGCCTTTTGTGTACTAGGGTATTTTCACGTATTCATAGGCTTCAGTAGCCGACTCAAAACAGTAATGAACCCGCTGATAACCGCGCCTGAACCCGGCCACATCGGCTGCCACGCGCTCGGTCTCCTCTTTATCGATGATCACCCGCTTGATGAACTCCGCTATCTCCTCCATCTCGCGCTCCTTCATGCCGAGCCGCGTCACCTCGGAGGTCCCCAGCCTTATCCCGCCCGGATTTTTATAGTGTCGCCCCTCGCGGATGTCCCATGGTAGCAGGTTGCGGTTTAATATGATGTTGGCCTTTTCCAGCCGCTGCTCCAAAGCCCCCCCGTCCCCGTACTTGGTGATGTCGACGAC
>JAGMBM010000094.1 GCA_023129675.1 Hadesarchaea archaeon
CGGTGGGGCTAACGCCGTAGTTCTCCACAAGGGCATCATTCGCGCCGGACACCGAGGATACGGGAAGGATCTCGGGCTGATCATCCACCTCTCGGGAAGCACCTCGCTTGGACCCGACCCTCACAGCAAGGTCCCCGTGGCCACCGTGGAGGAAGCAATCAGCCTGGGTGCGGACGCCGTCTCGGTGCACGTGAATGTGGGTGCGGAGAACGAGCCGGAACAACTTCAAGCGCTTGGTGAAACCGCCGAGATTTGCGCAACGTGGGGCATGCCGTTGTTTGCGATGATGTACCCACGAGGACCCAAGATAAAAAATCAGCACGACCCGGAGTTAGTTGCTCACGCGGCACGGGTCGGAGCAGAACTAGGGGCAGATATAATCAAGACAGTTTACACCGGAAATATCAACACTTTCCAAAAGGTCATCCGAGGCTGCCCTGTGCCGGTGGTGATTGCGGGTGGACCAAAGATGGCGACCCCGCGGGACGTGTTCAAAATGGCGGAAGAGGCAATCAAGACTGGTGCGATAGGCGTTTCGATAGGGCGCAACGTCTTCCAACACCGAAACCCCACTGCCATGACCCAGGCGCTATCGCGAATCGTGCATGAAGAGGTCTCGGTCGGGCGAGCAATGCGCGAACTCAAGCGGTGAACAGAATTGCAAAAGTTGCTGTGGGTCAAGGCTGACTGGGAAGAGCCTTGGGAAAAACGAAAGTCCTTTGCCCAGGCTGCTGTTGAAGCTGGTGCGAATGCCGTCCTAGTTAAGCCGGAGGATGTTCAAAAAGTGCTGAAGCTAGGAGCGATTTCCGTCGCGGCGAGCGAGCCGGGTCCGGGTGTGAGCGTGGTGGTGCTGAGCGCCCGAAGCGTGGACGAAGTAGGGCGAGTGTTTAAACAAATCGAGAAACTACGCAAGCAGGAAAAAAAAGTCGCAACACTCGTGGAGATATCGAGCAAGGAACTCGAGCGCGCCGCAGTCAAGGTCGGGAAAGCTGCCGACTTCCTCATCGCGGTGACACCTGATTGGAAGGTCATCCCACTCGAGAACTTGATCGCAGAACTTCAGCGCGCCGAGGTTAAGGTTCTAGCTGGGGTAAAGGATGCAAGCGAGGCGAAGGTCGCGGTTGAAGCCCTCGAGATTGGGGCGGCCGGTGTACTGCTTGATGCGAGAGAACAGGGCGTGGAGGAGGTTCGAAAAGTGCGTGAAACCTTCGAGAGTCTCGGGGCGGAAAAACTTGAACTCGTCCCGGCCAAGGTGACCGAGGTCCGACCCGTGGGCATGGGTGACCG
>JAGMBM010000095.1 GCA_023129675.1 Hadesarchaea archaeon
TTGAGCCCAGGCCCTTCCGCGTGAACGCCGGAGCGGTGCACGCTTACATCCGATTACCCGGAGGGAAAACGAAGTACATGTCGGAACTCGGGGCTGGAGATGAGGTGCTAATTGTCAACGCCAAGGGTGAAGCCCGCACAGGTGTGGTGGGACGAGTGAAGATAGAACGCCGCCCGCTGCTGCTCGTCGAAACCGAACGCGAGGGAGAAAAATTCAAAACGTTGCTCCAGAATGCCGAAACGATAAACCTAGTCACAAAGGACGGAAAACCGATTTCTGTGGCGAAACTCAAGCTCGGCGATGAGGTACTCCTTCACATCGAGCAGGCCGGACGACACTTCGGCGTCAAGGTAGAGGAAACCGTCGTCGAAAGGTAGTTGACAGGGGTATCAACTGTGCACACGTGTGAAGAGTGCACGGCTGTGAAGCACAGCTGTGAAGTCTCAACCGAACCTTCATTTGAGTTGATAGGGGTGTCAACCAATTAACAGAGGTGTAAACTCCTTGAAGACGTTTAAACTCGGCAAGCATGAGCTACGAACGCCCGCCGTCTGTGGAGCAGTAATTGGCCAAAATATCGAAACAATGCGCGCAAGTGTAGCTAGGGCAATCAATCAAGGCGCTGATTTGATCGAGCTTCGCATCGACGGACTACACGATTCCACCGGCTGGGAGAAACTGCTACCCGTCAAAGTGCCAGTGATTCTGACGAACCGCCCGGAGCGTGAGGGAGGCGGCTTTAAGGGAGATGAAAATAAACGCGTCGAGGTGCTGCTCCAAGGCATCGCGCGAGGAGTCTCCTGCATCGACATCGAGTTCTCGACCCCAGAGCCCCTGCGCGAGCGAGTGATGTCACAGGCCAAGAAATCCGGCATCGCGGTGCTGATGTCCCATCACGATTTTTCCCTGACTCCCTCCATCGAGGTGCTAACCGACATGGCAAAGCGTTTAGTGGGAGCTGGGTGCGACCTCGCGAAAATCGTGACTTTTGCAGGGGATAGGAAGGACGCGCTTCGCATCCTCGATTTCCTAGCCCAAGTGCAGGATGAAGTAGCGGTGCCCCTCATAGCATTCGCGATGGG
>JAGMBM010000096.1 GCA_023129675.1 Hadesarchaea archaeon
CTTATCGGAGACCCAGTTGAGCAGAGCCTCTCGCCAGCCATGCATAACGCTGCCTTCCGAGCGCTTGGGCTCAATTGTGCCTATGTGGCGCTCCGCGTGCCCGAGCGATTTCTGCCCGAGGCCATCGGGGGCATTAGGGCGCTGGGCATAGCAGGGTTTAACGTCACCATCCCCAACAAAATCGACATCGTCGGTCTGCTCGATGAGCTTGACGAGTCCGCGAGCTTGGTTGGCGCGGTCAACACGGTCAAGAACGATCGGGGAAAGCTCATCGGGTTTAACACCGACGGGGAGGGTGCCCTTCGAGCGCTTAAGGGAAAAATCGGTCCCATCAAGGGGAAAGAAGTGGTGCTCTTGGGCGCAGGGGGAGCCGCCCGCGCCATCGCGTTTTCCCTAGCTAGGGCTGGCGCGAGGCTCACGATCGGTAATCGCACCATCCCGAGGGCGCGAGCGCTTGCGTCGACGATCGAGCAAAAGCTAGGGATAAATGTAGAAGTGGTTTCCCTAGCCCGTGCGGAACTCACCGAGGCTTTGAGAAATGCGGATGCCCTCATCAACGCCACATCAGTGGGTATGTACCCCAGGGCAGACCAAACCCTCGTGAGTGCGAGCATGATGCATCGCGGGCTCATCATCAACGATATCGTATACAAGCCTCTCCGTACAAGGCTGCTGCGAGAGGCGAGGCGGGTGGGAGGAAGGACCATCGACGGGCTGGGCATGCTCGTGCACCAAGGTGCGCTGGCGTTCGAGATCTGGACGGGTAAGCGGGCGCCCATTAAAGTTATGGAGACAGCAGCGAAACGGCAGTTGAGGGAGGGAAGCAGATGAAGGTCGCTATCATCGGTACGGGCGCGATGGGGCGATGGTTTATCGGCTTCGCAAAGCAGAACTTGGGCGAGGTGGTGGTCGCGGATGCCATCGCCGCCAAGGCCGAGCGGGTGGCCAGGGAATTTGGCGCGAACTATGGGTCGGTCCCCGAGGCTGCCGCGGAAGCCGAACTCGTGCTAGTCGCCGTACCCATCTCCAAAACCCCTGAGGTCATCAAATCACTCGCTGGGCAGGTACAGCGAGGGACGCTACTCGCCGATGTCTCCTCGGTAAAGAGCGATGTCATCGAGGCCATGCAAACCATAGAAGCCAAAATCGAGCTCGTATCGCTCCACCCGCTCTTCGGCCCGGGGGCGACGAGCGTCAAGGGAAAGGATTTCGTGGCGATACCTGTGAAGGCCGGCAAACGCTACGCCGCGCTCAAACACCGCCTGCTCGAGCTTGGAGCCCGGGTCACCGAGATGGATGCGGAGGACCACGACCGTTTGATGGCGATAATTCAGTGTATGACTCACTTCGTGCTCCTCACCTACCTCAACGCGCTCAAGTCGATGAAAGAGCTTAAACGAGCGGAGAAATTCCGTACCCCGATGTTCGCGACATTGCTCGATCTGGCTAAAACCGTGTTCGCGGGAAACCTCGAGCTCTACGGCGAGCTTCAGGTGCACAACAGGTACGCGCGGGTTGTGCGGAGCTCGCTCCTCGAGGCCTGCCGATCGCTGGACGTCGCCTTCTCGGCGGGCAATGTAAAAAGCCTTAAAGCGTCCTTCAAAGAGGCCCTAGCTCCATGGAAATCTGCCGAAGTCAAAAATGCCTACAAAAGAATGTATGAACTATTTGAGGAGGGCAAAACATGAGGGTGGGAGTCCTTGGGCCCAGGGGCACGTACGCTGAGCTTGCCGCGCGCTCCCAGTTCGGGGATAAAGTTGAGGTGGTGCCCTATCCCATAATCACGAGTGTCGCTGAAGCCGTGGCGCGCGGCGATGTTCAGGTAGGCGTCATTCCAATCGAGAGCTTGCGGGAAGGTTCCGTGGGGGAGGCGCTCGATGCGCTCGCGTGGACCGATGTCAAGGTCCAAGCCGAAATCGTCGTCCCTATCTCGCACTCCTTGCTCGGGGTGCCGGGGGCGAAGCTCGGGGAAATCACCCAGGTGCTCTCTCACCCTCAAGCGCTGGCCCAGAGCCGCGAGTTCCTGCGAAAGAACTTGCCAAAAGCAGAACTCATCGAGATGACGAGTACCGCCAAAGCCGCGGAGCAAGTTGGCAAACTCAAACAGCCCCACATGGCGGCGATCGGACCAAAAGCGCTCGCGGACCTCTACGAGCTGAAGGTACTTGGAGAGGATATCCAGTCAGGCGAGTTCAACATCACCCGCTTCCTATGCCTCGCGAAGGAAGACAGCAAACCCACCAGCCGTGATAAGACCTCGATCGTGTTTTACACTGCCCGGGACAGACCAGGTACCCTCCACGAGATCTTGGGTGAGTTCACAGTTCGTGGCATAAACCTGACAAAAATCGAGTCCCGCCCATCGAAGAAGGCGCTCGGCGATTATCTATTCTTCATCGACTTCGAGGGGCACCGCGAAGATCCGAAAGTGAACGAAGCACTCGAGGTTGTGAAGCTGAAGACCGCGATGCTCAAGGTACTCGGTTCCTACCCGAAGCGATTCTAGGTGGATGGATGGCCAGAAAAGACGCCGCGAAGCTGATCAAGCGCTCACTCAGGATAAACCTCCCAGCCGTAGAGGGCAGGCTCGTCGCATTCATCAAGCGAAAGGTCAGGGGAGCTGGGTCCGAGGGTGTGGTGGTAGGGCTCAGCGGTGGGGTGGACTCCTCGGTGGTGGCCACCCTATGCAAGAAGGCCTTTGGAAAAATCAATGTTCTAGGGATCAGCATGCCCGAGGGGGGAGTCACGAATCCTCGGGACGTTGCCGATGCACGCGATCTCTCGAACAGGTTAGGTACACGATTTAGGGTAGTCGACATCACGCCGGTGGTATTGGGGATTCGCCAAAACTTATTCGATTTCAGCGTCAGGGCACGCGTCCCAGCAGCCAACATCAAACCCAGGGTGCGAATGACGATTCTCTACTACTACGCAAATCTGCTCAACCGCCTCGTGGTTGGGAGTGGCAACCGGAGTGAGCTCCGTGCGGGCTATTTCACCAAGCACGGAGATGGCGCGGTCGATCTAATGCCACTTGGCTGCCTTTACAAGACGCAGGTCAGACAGCTCGCCGCACACCTCAACGTGCCGAAGCGAATAATCGAGAAGGTGCCCTCGGCCGGTCTCTGGCGAGGGCAGACCGACGAAAGGGAACTCGGCCTCGCCTACGAAAAG
>JAGMBM010000097.1 GCA_023129675.1 Hadesarchaea archaeon
GAGTCCAGAGGGGTGAATCCCCCGAACGCTTCTCGGTGATCGATAGCCGACCGATACTACCGCAGATTTACCCCTTATGCCCAGGCGCATCTTGCTGTCTTTACCTCTGGGCTTGCGCCATTTTTCGCCAAGCTTTGCGAACCTAAACCATTCCTGACGCCTGAATTTCGGCGCGCGTTTTTTTCTCGTCATTTTCATGCCTTCTCCACAATGTAACAGCCATCTTGGAAGACGCGTGGGTCGCGGTGCCTGATAAAGGTCGCCTGCTCGATGTTAAATGCCGTCTGCCCAACTTCGTTCCTGTTGATGCCTTGGACGATTATTTCATCCTCCTTTACTTCCACGCCCACATCACCGACGATTTTGGCCACGCGAGGTGCCCGTTCACCGAGAAAGTTTTGGATCAGGACGCGCTTGCCCTCGACTTTTATCGTGATCGGAAAATGTGAGTAAACCACACGAAGTTTGTAGGCGAAACCCGTAGTGACACCTTTGAACATATTGGCTAGACGGGCCCGGATCATGCCAACCGCAGCTCGATGTTTTCGACGCTGGAATAGGGCTTCGACCAAAATTTTTTGCCCCTCCGTTTTCAGCTCGACCCCGGGAACATCGAATTTATATGCGAGCTTACCCTTCGGTCCACTGGCTTCGATTATTTTGCCCGAGAGTTTGACCTCTACGCCTTCGGGCACTTCTACCTCTTCTCTGATTTTTGCTGCCATTTTGGACACCATTACTATTCAGCGTTCCCTTGGTCTTTCATAACATTTTAGGTCACTTGATTTTAAGGTTTAGAGCGTGATGGTTTTTGATAGAATGGCTAGTAAACGTACGCCAAGAGTCGCCCGCCCAAACTCTGCTCTTCAGCCTGTCGGTGAGATATTACTCCTCGCTGGGTAGAGACCAAGAGCAAGCCGAACCCGGCCGCGGGCAGGTACCGCTTCTCCCAGGGCTCGTAACCGTCGCGCTTCACGGCGTATCGGGGCTTTATCACCCCGCACCCGTTGATCTTACCCTGTAGCGCGACCCTGAACTTCCCCCCGCGGCCATCATCGATGAACTCAAACTCACCTATGAAACCTTCCTGCTGCATGATGCGCAACACCTCGCCGATCAACTTCGACGCGGGGGCAACCATCGCTTCGCGCTTTCGAGCACGCTCATAGTTTTCAATTTTTGAAAGCGCGTTCGCTAGAGGGTCTAACAGCATCTGCTCACCCATATTTTTTGAACCCCATCTTTGGCGCCAGTTCGCGGAAGCAGCGTCGACACAAGGAGAGCCCGTAGCGCTGATAGACGTACCCGTACCTGCCACACCGGATGCACTTGTGGGCTCCCTTGCCGAACTTCCGCTTTGGCATCAAACCACCTGAACTCCAAATTTTTCGGTGATGAAATTTATCGCTTCCTCTTTGGTAACCCGATGGCTTTTCGGTATCGCTTTGGGTTGGCGTCGCCTGCGCCTAATCCGATACCCGGGCCGGCGGAGCGTCGTGCATACATCCATCCCGAAGAGGCCTACCTCGGGATCGTAGGAGACCCCCGGGATATCGATGTGTTCCTTAATCCCGAAGGCGAAGTTGCCCCCGTCGTCAAAACAATCTTTGTTGAGGCGACGTTCGACTGCATCAAACAACTGCTTCAGTGATTTTACCGCCTCCTCGTCGCGCAGCGTGACCTTACAGCCCACGGATTCGCCCTGCTTTATCCCCCACTCCCTTATCGTCTGTTTCGCCTGCGTTCGTGCGGGTTTTCGCCCCGTGATACCCTTCAGCACTCGCTCGGCATTCGCAAGCTTGTCGCCGCCCGCGCCGACTCCTATATTGAGGGTAACTTTCTCAATCTTGATCTCACGCATCGGGTTCATGCCGCCGCCTCCTGTAGCGAGAGAGCTGGCTTTTCCTTTCCGACGACGAACACGTAATGTTCGGGAGCTTGGAAAGTTTCGCCGCCGGCCTCGAGGGTCACGATGTTTGGCTGCGCGCCCTCGACCAGCTTGACATCGGTTATGGTGCCAACCTTGCCCACGTTTTTCCCACCCGTGATCAATGCCGTGGCCCCCTTCTCGAACGGAAATCGCTCGAGTACCTTGAGCTCGGGCAAGGCAAGCTTTACTCCATCACCCGGCTTGAATTCATCAAAATCGCCGACGAGGGTCTTGCCGTCATGAAAGGAGAGCTGAACCCGCTTTCCCCGCACGATGTCCTTGCGCATGACCCTGCAAAGTTTCGAAGATGTTTCGGCTTGGTCCATTCCGCGGGGGGTCAAACGCCCCCGGTGGTCCAAGAGCACGCGATAGTTCCGGTTCAAGGCCGGCAGTTGCACAACATCCATCAGGCCAGCTGGGAATTTGGGGCTTCGTCTCACCCTACCGTCCACAAGCACTTGCCCTCCCGCGAGAATTCTGTCTGCTTCCCGAGCGTTTCGGGCGAGCGAGAGGTAATCCCTCAGGAGCAGTCGGAGCGGCAGGGAGCCCTCGCGAGGATGGGGTCCGGGTGAGGGCTTCACCATCCAAGGGAATGACTTACGCGGAAGCTTCAGTGCCCGCGACGCCGCGTAGCGTTTCAGATGCCTACTTTGTCCTTTCTTTGCCACCTTTTGACCTCCTCTCGAGCACCCTGTCGCGTTCCTTGTCCAAGGCGAGCTTTATCAGCATGACGTTTGAGGGCACGGCAGGCGCGGGGACTTGGGTTCCATCGGCTTTCGTCGTCGTCGCCCCTTGAATTTGAATGCGACGGCGCTTGGTGTCAACTTCGAGCACGTCGCCCTCGAGCCTCTTGAAGTCACCACGCATTATCCGCACCCTGTCCCCCTTCCGCACGGGCAGGGAACGCGTTCGGTACTTTCCCCGAAGCTCGCGGCTCAGGGGTGCGGAAAGGAATCGGTGCCTCCGGTGCAAGGGCGCGGCATAGAGCGCCAAGTGCTGTTTTCTGGGTTGTTTGCTAACCATTTTTTACACCACGGTGGATGCTATCCCAGCGACTCTCGGCCACCGCTCGGCAGCCTCGCGGGCCATGGGACCCTTTATCTCTGATCCGCGGGGGGCCCCCTCGGGGGTTATCAGGGCGGCCGCGTTGTCATCAAATTTTATGCGCATGCCATCGGTGCGACGGTACTCCTTGCGCTGTCGGATAACGATCGCGCGGACGATCTGCTTTCGAAGCTCGGGCTTGCCCTTTTTTACCGAGACGATGATATGATCGCCCACACCGGCCTTGGCCATGCGTCTGCGCCTGCCATGGTAACCTGCGACGCTCACAATCTGCAGCTCCTTGGCCCCCGTGTTGTCGGCACAGACGAGTCGCGCCCCAATCGGTAGTGCCCGTACGGGCGCCACCGCGGCCACACCTATCGAAATGCCGATACCTTTCTTTCCCATGCTAAGCCCCCAGCTTCTGCGCGACGATGAACGATTTGGTCTTGCTCAAACTATCGGTCAAGTTATCCCACCATTCCCTATTGGGAGGTACTGATATTTAATTAAGGATTTCGAATGGTCCTGTAGGGTGTCCAAGGCAAGCAGCATTTCAGTCTTGGGGTATCAAATCAGGATCAAGCATGCTATATCCATAACATTTGTTCTAGTAGGTCCCGTTATCAAGAGGTCCCCAATCCCTTTAAAGAAGCTGTAAGAGTCGTTTCGCTCAAGATGAAGCACGGGTTCGAGTTTAAGGTGCCTCGCCCTTTCAAGAGTGAGGCTATCCGCGAGAGCTCCGGCAGCATCGGTAGGACCGTCTATGCCGTCCGTGCTGAAGGA
>JAGMBM010000098.1 GCA_023129675.1 Hadesarchaea archaeon
TGATTGCGTCCGCCTATACCCTCTCCTTTTACCGTCACCGTCGTCTCCCCTCCGGAAATCAGGAGCGCGGGTCTTGATACAGGCTTGCTTGCATCAATCACACCTTTCGCAATAGTGGCAAGATGTGCGCCGACCTCCCTCGCTTCACCCTGCATGGTTGTCGTGAGTATCGAAACGTTAAATCCATGTGATTTTCCGACCTCCATAGCTGCTCTAATCGCGTCCGCATTACTCGCTATGATTTCATAGAATGTGTTCAGAAAATATTTCTCCCCGGGTTTTGGCGTTTCGGGCACCTTTTCTTCTGCCCCCTTTTTTAGGTGATTTAAAATGTTTTTCGGCACCTTCTCAATGAGCCCATATTTCTCGATTACTGCCAGTGCATCTGAAAAGGTAATCGGATCAGGATAAGTCGGGCCGCTCGCGATGGTATCCAACCTATCTCCGACCACATCCGAGATGACTAGGGTGATGACTCTCGCGGGATGGGCTGCTTTGGCCAGCTGGCCGCCCTTTATTCTAGAGAGGTGTTTCCTAATTGCATTCACCTCTTGGATCATCGCCCCGCTTTTGAGGAGCAATTGGGTTGTCTCCCGCAATTCACCGAGAGAAATTCCCTCCGCAGGGAGAGTGATAAGGGCCGAGCCGCCCCCGCTCAAGAGACACACGACGAGGTCCTGAGGCTCGAGGCCGCTAACGAGATCGATCATCTCTTCAGCGCCCTTTACTCCCGCTTCATTCGGGAGGGGGTGGCCAGCTTCGACGAGCTTGATCTTTCGCATTCGATATACCGATGTCATGCCTTCGGGGACGTTGACCACGCCGCCCGTGACCCTGTCTCCAAATATCCCCTCAAGCACCTCAGCCATGTTCCCGCTCGCCTTCCCACCCCCCACCACGATAATTTTTCTAATCTCTGAAAGGTCAAACTCGTGAGTTCCAATTTTCAGGCGTTCCCCATCGATTCTCACCCGACTCCGCATTTTGGAAGAGGGATCGGCGGATTCAATCGCCTTGTTTACAAGCTCGATGAGGATTTGTCTCGCTCGCCGAAGCTCAGGGGTTTTGGCGTTGTCGAGCAATTGCTTCTCGTTTTTAACCGACATCTGCTCACACTTGCATATTTGAGTTAAGTTAAATAGAAATGAGGTGCTGACGAAATGAGGAATTTCTTAAACGAACAGATTTCTTACTACCTCGGTTGAACCCCTATCTTTGGTTTCTTGAAAATTTTTTCATCCATGACTTCAAGTTCGCTCGACACGGTTGGAGAAAAATCCATTTTACCGAGAATATCCCTTTCCAAATCGACTCCAGGCGCGATTTCCTCTAACACTAGGCCGTTTTTACTGAGCCTGAAAACTGCCCTCTCGGTGATGTATAAAACCTCCTTCCCCAGCTTCCTCGCGTACTCGCCGCTGAACGTGATATGCTCCACGTTTTTTACAAATTTCTTAATCGATCCGTCTTGCAAAATTTTCAATCTCCCATCTCCGACTTCCACCTGAAGACCCTTCGTGGTTAAGGTCCCGCAAAAGACAACTTTTTTGGCATTTTGAGCGATATCGATAAAACCACCACAACCTGCGAACCTCCCTCCAAATTTGCTCACGTTGACATTGCCCTTTTCGTCGACTTGTGCCATACCCAAAAAGCCCAAGTCAAGTCCTCCCCCCTGATAGAAATCGAATTGATACGGTTGATCGATGAGAGATTCGTAGTTTATCCCAACCCCGAAATCCAAACCTGAAAGGGGAACGCCCCCCGTCACACCCGATTCAACCGTCAATGTGAATTTCTCGTAGACATTTTCCTCCATTGCGACGTTAGCGACCTCCGTGGCCATCCCGATACCGAGGTTTATGATATTTCCTGCTTTTATTTCCATAGCCGCTCTCCTCCCAATGACTTTTCTTTCGTTAAGTGGCCTAGGTTCAACCTTGGAGGGAGGAAGTATTGTTTCACCGCTGATTGCAGGATTATAAGATTCATGAATGGTTTGCCAGTTGTACTCGGGTTTTGAAGCTATTACAACGTAATCCACGAGGATACCAGGAATTTTAACTCTCCTACTTGGTAAGGATCCTTTGGTAACCTTTTCCACTTGAACGACTACGGTCCCCCCGCAATTTTTCGTCGCTTGGGCTATGGATAGGTTTTCGAGGGTTACCCCCTCCTTTTCCATCGATATGTTGCCCCTTTCGTCCGCAGTTGTTCCACGGATTAAAGCGAAATCTACCGGGAAAGTTTTGTAAAGCAAGTATTCTTTGCCATCAATCTCGGTCAGTTCTACCAAGTCTTCTTCTTTCTTGGTGATATCGTTTACTTTACCCCCTTCAACTCGAGGATCTACAAACGTGTATAAACCCGTGTGCGTTATTAGACACGGCTTTTTGGCGGTAATATCCCTAAATAACTGCGAGATCACGCCCTGTGGAAAACAATAGGCGATAACTTTGTTATTCAATATCAGTTCACTTATCAAGGGGGCCTTTCCAGAATGAGAAAATATCAGTTTTTTAATAAGATGTTCAATACCCAAGAGATCGAACCCCACTTCTTTACCTCCAGATTGGCCAGCGGGCTGAACGATTGTCAGATCTCTCGGTTTGCCCGTTTTGAGAAATCTGTTCCTTAGGGCGTGAAAGAGCTCAAATGGGAGATTGGTTGTTGTGAAACCAC
>JAGMBM010000099.1 GCA_023129675.1 Hadesarchaea archaeon
CTCGAGGTATCGCGCGTCATCCTCGGGGTAGATGTCGACGGAGTTTACACCGCAGACCCGAAGAAAAACAGGGGCGCCAAACTAATGCGAAGGGTAACCTTAGCTAATAGGGCGAAGCTCGTGAGGTCGCTTGGCGCTGCTGGAGGAAGAGATGTCACAGGCGGGATGGCGAATAAGGTGCGGGAGCTGCTCGCGTTAGCCGAACGCGGGGTGGAGGCGGAAATAGTTAACGCGACGAAGCCCGGTACCCTGAGACGGGCTATCCTCGGGGAAAGGGGGCTCGGCACACGCGTGGTGGCGAGATGAGGGTATGAGCAGGAGAACTGTTGCCCGCAAGCTGGATCACATTCGAATTTGTTTGGAGCGGGATGTCGAGAGCCTCTCCAAGTCCCCGGGTTTTAGGGACGTGGAGTTCGTGCATAACGCCCTTCCGGAACTCGACATCGAGGACATCGACCTACACACCTCCTTCCTCGGGGCAAAGCTGGAGGCGCCGCTCATAATATGTTCGATGACAGGTGGACATCAGCGGGGGCAAAAGCTGAACTTGGCCTTGGCATCGGCAGCGCAGGAGCTTGGTTTAGCGTTCAGTGTGGGTAGCCAGCGTGCAGCGCTCGAGAATTCGAAGCTGGTGAAGACCTATGAAGTCCGAAGAGTCGCCCCAGACGTATTTCTCGTGGGCAACCTAGGCGTGCCGCAGCTTACCCAAGGTTACGGGATAGCGGAGGCCCGTCGAGCGGTCGAGATGATCAATGCAGATGCGCTTTCGATCCACATGAATCCGCTGCAGGAGCTCGCCCAGCCCGGGGGGGAGCCCAGGTATCGGGGGGCCCTAGAAAAGTTTGCAAAGATTTGTCGGGGGCTCCATGTCCCCGTGATAGCAAAGGAAACGGGCGCTGGGGTGAGCGCGGAAACGGCCCGAAAGCTTGTGGGGGCAGGCGCGAAGGTGATTGATGTCAGCGGGGCTGGGGGAACTACTTGGGCTGGGGTGGAGATGTTTCGGTCGGCAGAACGCGCTCACCTAGGCGCCACCTTCTGGGACTGGGGAATCCCAACTGCCGTTTGCACCACAGAGGTTGCTAGGGCAGTCAGGGTGCCGGTGATCTCGAGCGGCGGGGTGCGCACGGGGCTCGATGTTGCGAAGGCTCTCGCGCTCGGTGCCGATCTCGTCGGGATAGCGCTACCCCTCCTCCGAGCTGCTTCGAGTGGCAAGCGTGCGGTCGTTGGGGTTTTAAATGATTTTATCACGGAGCTGCGCGCGGCGATGTTTCTCACGGGCTGCAAGCGAATTCGAGAG